>JAAXHV010000234.1 GCA_012270695.1 Gammaproteobacteria bacterium
GTTACGTCCAGGACCTTCAGTTGGAGACCGGCCCCAGCAAAAGCCGCTTTGATTCCCGCAGCCGATGGCGGCTTCGGTCCAAGACGCAGCAGGGTCCATTCGAAACCGAACTCATCGTAGAGTGAATGGTCTTCACCGAGCCACAAGTGAGGAGCTCGCCCCCCCGGACAAGAGGTGGGGATATAAACATTTGCCTGGTCCGGCGGCGGTTCGCCGTCGGCGATAATAATCGGCGAACCGTCATAGCGGCATCCAAAGGTAATCCCAGGGATGTTGAATTCCTTACGCGCGTGTCGATTGAAGTACTCTCCTGCCTTTGCTCGAGCCTCTACGCCGGCGGGTGAGTCATCTTCCAACTCCGCGGGCGCGACATTCGCGCCCAGCGAATCGGCAAACTGCCGGGCATAGTTCGTGTTGCGAACCGCTGCGGGTCGACGCTCCTGTTCGTAGCTGGCCAAGAGGGAATGGGGAGCAGCGCCGCGCACCACAGCCGCCAGCTTCCAGCCCAGGTTCACGGCATCCTCTATGGCAGTATTGTAACCCAGCCCGCCGGTCGGCGTGAACAGGTGCGCGGCGTCACCGCCAAGGAATACACGGCCGCTCTGCATGCGTTCAACCACCAGGGTAAAACCGGCCCGCCAGGTTCCGCGGGAAAGGATTTCGACGTCTACCTGTGCGCCCATTGCAGCCCGGAACATATCGATGGCATCTGCGTCGCTTAATGTTGTGTCATCTTCGTCCGCGCGCAGTTGTGTGTGAAATGCAAACTCGCTTCTGCCGTCAATGGCAGCCATGAAGGCGCGCCGGTCCTGGTTGAAAGTTACGTTCATCCAGGCGGGCGCGTGGCCCGACACGGAATAAAAATCAGGCACACGAATGTACATGGCGTGCATGCGGCCACCCATAAATTCCCTTACCGCGCCGCCTTCACCCAGGTAATGGTAACCGAGTGATTGGCGCACGAAACTACGCGCGCCGTCGGCGCCGACCAGGTAATCGGCGTGTACCGGGAACGCAGCCCCGTTCTCCACGTTTTCTACCTGTGCAGTGACCCCGTCATGCTGCTGTTCGAAACTGAGCAGACGATGACTGAAGCGGATTGTATTGCTCCCGCAAGCCAGCGCGTG
Source organism: Gammaproteobacteria bacterium (assembly GCA_012270695.1). GTDB lineage: Bacteria > Pseudomonadota > Gammaproteobacteria > Eutrophobiales > Eutrophobiaceae > JAAXHV01. The sequence goes on from JAAXHV010000234.1 coordinate 1,128, forward strand.
TTTGTACAATACCTTCTCTACCCATTTCTGAGAGACCCGATGGGGCAGTTCGGCAGCGCTCCATGACCCGGTCAGGGTCTGAACGCGGGACTTGGCCGCGCCGGATGACGGTAATGAAAACCGCGCCAGTTCGTAGCCTGCAAAACGGGTGAAGTAGGCGATATCGGTTGGATAGTCCGAGGGCAGGCCAAGCGCGCGCACCTCGTCGGCAAAGCCGTGCCGCCGGAAGTGTTCCATGGTGCGTGCCTGTGTGGCATTGGCCTGTGGATTGAATGCCGTGGAAGATTTCTCATCTATAAGTAACACACTGATATCACGCCGTCCGAGTTCGATGGCCAGCATCAGCCCACATGGCCCTCCTCCAACTATCAGCACTGAATAACGGCTCATCTTGAGGAACTTCTGATTGAGTCAGAGCTTCCTTAAAAATAGCGTAGCGCTTATGCGGGGTAAATGCTTCATTCGACGGGTCTGCCAATCTTCACTAAATGTTCACGCTTTTGGATACCTCTGTTACGCCTGCCGGCCAGTTGCCGCCAGACGCTGATATTCCGGTCCGCCTCGTACAGGTGTTCTTCAGTCCAGGCCTCCTCATATTGGTAATATTCCTGTTGCGCTTCCCGCGCCCAGATGTCGTCGTTATTGAAACCCTGCAGGGCCATTTCATTCCATTTATCGTCAAATTCCCGGTCGAAATCGGCTTGGTCGCTTTCCCGTTCAATCTTCTTGCCGATGGTCTGGGTGTAATAGTGCCGGTTTTCATCAATCGGCACATACCACTCGTATTGAGTCATGGTCGGACCGGGCCAGGGCGTCACCCGCAACACCCCCGGCAGCCAGAGTGAGATATTGTAGGCAACCGGCGTGGTGCCGAGATGACCATGCAGCACGGTTTTCCCCTCCACCTTGCCGTCAAATACCGGTTCGCAATGTTCAAACAGCTTGTCATACACGCCCGTGGGTCCGGTCTCCTCTTCAACAATTTCAAAAGCGTCCCTGCCGGTGGGAACCAGACCCAAGGGCAGGATGAGGTCGTTGCCTTTGACCAGGACGGAATTCTTATGGATGAAAATGTGCGTGCTGTCGAAGCCGTTTTCACAACCGATGCGCCAGTTTGCCTGGACTTCGGTCCGGCGGCCTCTCACGTAAATGTCATTGTCAAGGAAGGTGGGCGGGACATCATCGGCAAGTACAGGTGGCGCCATGTCTCCCATGAACACGAATATGATGCCTTTCGCCTCAATGACCGGAAACGTGTCAATCCGCAAGCGGCCAATCATGTTGCTTCTCGGGTTGGCAATGATGTCGCACAACACGCCTGATTGCAGGTTGAACGTGAAACCGTGATACCAGCAGGTCACCGTCCCTTTCTTGTAGCATTCGATTCTGCGGGAAAACGCGACCCCGTGGTGCAGACAACGGTCACGGACGGCATGCACGTTGCCGTCAACCCGGGCCAGCAACAGCCGGTCACCGAGGATGGGAAAAGGCTTGAACTCTCCCTCGGGCAACTCGTCGGAAAACAACGTGGGATACCAGTGATTGCGAAATCCCAGCTTGGCTTCCACGTAATCGCGATAGAGTGTTGCCTTGCCCGGATTAGCGCCAGGCAGGGCATTTTCTATAGACATGAGCCGACTCCTGTTGCAAGGTATGTGTCAATATTGCCTTATAATATAGATATTGTGAAAAATCCATGAACTCGACCAGGAGCTCCCGCTGATTATACGGGCAGAGGGTTTTTAAAGTGCGCACGGAAAATATTTGTAATCAATTATTCATCAACGGCGAATTTGTTGACGCTGAGGATGGCA
>JAAXHV010000235.1:0-5776 GCA_012270695.1 Gammaproteobacteria bacterium
CGAATATCAGGGGGATCGGACAGACCCTGGTGGAAAAAAACAAGGACTTACTGATGGTCGGCGAACTTCCCGAATAACCAACCCTCAGGGCGGACGAGTTACAATACACCTTCAGGGCCCGGGGTAATCGCTCCTCTGGCTTAATCAGAGAGACCTTTGTTTTTGTGCTTGTTCATCACAGACCCTCTGCTGTATGCTTCATCGTTTGATGCATATATCGCAGTTCGAGATGGATACAGCGTACCAGCCCCGAAAAATTGAACTCGAAGTCCAGGCGACGTGGGAGAAGAAGCGCGCCTTCAAGGTAACGGAAGACCCCGACAGGGAAAAATTTTATTGTCTGTCCATGTTTCCTTATCCCAGTGGGAAACTGCATATCGGTCACGTGCGCAATTACACCATAGGCGACGTGATTGCCCGTTACCAGCGCTTGCAGGGCAAGAATGTACTCCAGCCGATGGGCTGGGATGCCTTTGGTCTACCCGCGGAGAATGCGGCAATTGAAAACCGGGTGGCGCCGGCGGAATGGACCTACCGCAACATCGATTACATGCGCGCCCAGTTAAAACGGCTTGGCTTTGCCTACGACTGGGACCGGGAAATCGCCACCTGCAAACCGGACTATTACCGTTGGGAACAATGGTTTTTTACCGAGTTATATAAAAAAGGCCTGGTTTACAAGAAAACCGCGGCGGTCAACTGGGACCCCGTTGACCTGACCGTGCTGGCCAACGAACAGGTGATTGACGGCAGGGGCTGGCGTTCCGGCGCGGCCGTGGAAAGGAAAGAAATACCCCAGTGGTTTTTGAAAATAACCGAATATAGTGAGGAGTTGCTTGAGGAATTGGAGCGGTTGGCCGGCTGGCCTGAATCAGTACGCGCCATGCAAAGGAACTGGATAGGCCGCTCAGAGGGAGTGGAGATCGATTTCCCGCTTGCAGACGGCGCCGATAAACTGACGGTCTTTACCACCCGTCCTGACACCTTGTTCGGCGTCAGTTATCTCGCGGTGGCCGTGGAGCATCCCCTGGCTGTTGCCGCCGCAGAGAAAAGCGACGCAGTTGCCGCGTTTCTGCACAAGCATCACCAGGCAGGCGCCACGGAAGCCGAACTGGAAACCATGGAAAAAGAAGGCGTGCCGCTGGGTATTAACGCGCAGCATCCGCTGACCGGGGAGACGTTGTCCGTATGGGCGGCTAATTTCATCCTGATGGGCTACGGCACGGGCGCGACGATGGGTGTGCCGGGACACGATCAGCGTGACTGGGAATTTGCGAAGAAATATGATCTTGCTATCAGGCCGGTGATATACCCGGCGGACGGCAGTGACTTGAACTTGGATGACGGGGCCTATGTAGAGAAAGGCAGATTACAAAACTCCGGGGAGTTTGACGGCCTCACTTCCGAACAGGCATTTCCCGCCATTGCCGGGAAACTGGAAGAGCGCGGGAGCGGCGTGCGCAAGACCAATTACCGGCTGCGGGATTGGGGGATTTCCCGACAACGTTACTGGGGCTGCCCCATTCCCATGATCGCCGACGAGGACGGCAATTCAGCTCCGGTCAGCGCAGCAGAACTGCCCGTGTTGTTGCCGGAACAGGTTGAGTTTACCGGGGTGCGTTCGCCGCTGAATCACATGGATGAGTTCTTAAGTGCACGCCACCCTGAAAGCGGCCGGCCGGCTCGTCGGGAAACCGATACCTTCGATACGTTTTTTGAATCGTCTTGGTATTTTGCGCGTTTTTGTTGTGCTGATAACAATGAAGCCATGGTGGATGGCCGCGCCGATTACTGGCTGCCGGTGGACCAGTATGTGGGGGGCATAGAACATGCGGTGTTACACCTGCTGTATGCGCGCTTTTTCCTTAAGCTCATGCGGGACCAGGGGTTGACCCCCTATGGAGAGCCGTTCAAGAACCTGCTGACCCAGGGGATGGTCGTCGCAGAGACCTTCTACCGGGAAGAGCGCGGCCGCAAGACCTATTACAACCGAAATGACCTGACGTTCGAGCGTGACTCCAAGGGCAGGATCAGTTCGGCGCGCCTCAAGCAGGACGGCCAACCGGTGAACATCGGAAAGATGGAAAAGATGTCCAAGTCGAAGAATAACGGTGTGGACCCGCAGGACATGATCGATAAATACGGCGCGGACACCGTGCGCCTGTTCGTCATGTTTACCGCGCCACCGGAACAGAGCCTGGAGTGGTCGGACTCGGGGATTGAGGGCGCCCACCGGTTTCTCAAACGATTGTGGAAATTCGCCAGGAACAATTATCGTAACAATCCCCGTGCAGAAGTGACCGCGTATACCAGGGAACAACGCGACGTGCGCCGCAAGATCCACCGGACCATCGTCAAGGTCAACGACGATATCGGCCGGCGCTATACCTTCAATACCGCCATAGCCGCGGTAATGGAACTGTTGAATGCATTGAATCGCATGAATGAACAGTCAGACAACGCACGCGCCATCAGGCGCGAAGGTCTGGAAGTCATAGTCCTGCTGCTGTCACCCATCATCCCGCACATCACCGACGCGATCTGGCGGGCCATGGGCAAGGAAACCGCGCTCATTGATGCAGCCTGGCCGCGCGCGGACGAATTCGCCCTGGTTGAGGATGAATCCCTGCTGGTGGTGCAGGTAAACGGAAAGAAGCGCGCGCAAATCCTTACCTCAGCGGACGCAGCAGATGACGTAATCAGGGATGCCGCGTTGAACAACGCGAACGTACAACGGCATATCGCCGGGAAACAGGTAAAAAATGTCATCGTCGTGCCGCAACGGCTGGTGAACATCGTGGTGTGTTAGGCGGTTGCCCTGTGCTGGTCGGGATTGCGCAGAGTTCAGGTCCGGGTTTTCCTTGTATCGTAGTGCGGAAAGCCGTATCCTTTGCCGGAATGAGAATCTCAGCATGGTATGTTGTTCTTATCGTCATCAGCCTGGCGCAGGGTTGTGGTTACCATTTGCGCGGCCAGAGTCCTCAAGTCAAGACCACCGGCGGGTATAATATCCATATCACGGCAGCCGCGGCCAGCCGGCTTGCCGCCGCAGTGGAAGCTCAGTTGGCGGGTTCCGGCGTCATTATCAGGGACAGCAGGGAGGGAGCGGACTACATATTGCGCCTCCATGGTGAGGAATTCGAGCGCCAGGTGTTGAGTGTTTCTCCCGACACCGGCAAGGTTGAAGAGTACCAGGTCAGACTCACCGGCCGCATCAGTATCAGCAAAGCTGACGGGGAAGCACTGGTTACCGACCAGGTCATCCGGGCCAGCGGTGATTACACCTTCGATGAAGATGCCGCGCTGGGAAAATTCGCTGAGGAGGAGACGATCAAAGAGGAGTTGGTCGAGCAGGCAGCGGCACAGATCATACGGCGCCTGAATACGCTGGTAGAATAGCTGGCGTATGCGTTTGAAGGCAGAGCAACTCCCGGCGCACCTGACCAAACTCGGACTTTTACCGGTATATTATATCAGCGGCGATGAGCCCTTGCAGCTGCAGGAGGCAAGCGACCGGATCCGCGCCCGCGCCCGTGCCTTGGGCTATGAGGAACGCAATGTTATGGAGGCGGATAGCGCGTTTGACTGGGGACGGCTGCATGAGGCCGGCGCCAACCTGTCCCTGTTTTCCAGTAAGCGCATTATCGAACTGAGACTGGGTGGCCAGAAACCCGGCAGGGAAGGCGCCGCCGCGTTAACCGACTATGCAGCCGGGTATTGCCAGGACAACCTGTTGCTGCTGACATCGGATCGCATCGACAGGAAGACCCAACAGACAAAATGGTTCAAGGCACTGGATCAATGCGGTTGCTGCATCCAGGTCTGGCCGATCGCAGCGGCTGAGTTGCCCGGCTGGATTATGGCGCGCTGCCGGCAGCAGGAAAAACAGATTACCAGGGAGGCAGCCGCGTTAATCGCCCAGCGGGTCGAGGGAAACCTGCTTGCGGCAAGACAGGAAATCGATAAATTGGCGTTGCTTGTTGACCAGACGCACATTGACAGCGGCGATGTCCTGAATATGGTGGTAGACAGCGCCAGGTATGATGTATTCGACCTGATTGAGAACGTATTCCTGGGCAATCCGGAACGCATCTCGAGGATGCTGCGCGGCCTGAAGAACGAAGGTATCGAGCCGCTCAATGTGTATGGCGCGCTGATGTGGGGTTTTCGCCGGGCGAGTTCCGTTTCCCATGAGATCGCCCGGGGGAAGCCGAAAGAACAGGTATTCAATGCGTACAGGGTCCTGGATCGGCACAGGAAAGGGGTCAACATGCTGATAAAGCGCTTCGGCCCCGGCCGGCTGGCTGCGCTGCTGGTCGAAGCCCTGGAGACTGATAAGGCCCTGAAAGGCGCGGTAGCGGCAGACGGCTGGCAACTGCTGGAGAATTTTATGTTTGCCCTCGCTGGCCACAGGCTGGAAAAGACACGATGACAAACCATCAGGACAAGCGATTTACGAAGTACATTCTTGTGCTTTACCCCGTCGCGGCCAGTCTCGCACGGCTCGGCTGTTCAGATCTTGCCTCCGGCAGATTTGTGCACGGCGACAACCGCCTGAAGGGATGGGCGCAATGAAGATCCGTGATTACATTCACTCGATGGGCCGGACTGCAAGGGCAGCGGCGCGCGCCATGGCGCGCGCCGAAACAGGGTTAAAAAACGCCGCACTGAGCGCCATCGCTGAGCGTTTCTCGGAACGGCAAGCACAGATTTTCGAGGCAAACAGCGCCGACCTCGCAGCAGCGCGGAAAAATCACCTGGCGTCCGCGTTGCTCGATCGTCTCGAATTAACGCCGGGCCGGCTGGAAGCCATGGCAGACGGTTTGTTGCAGGTCGCGGGCCTGGCCGACCCCGTTGGAGAAATATCGGGAATGAATTACCGCCCGACCGGCATCCAGGTGGGGCAGATGCGTGTGCCGCTGGGCGTGGTGGGGATCATTTACGAGTCCAGGCCCAATGTCACGGCAGATGCGGCGGGGCTCTGCATAAAATCAGGCAACGCGGTGATCCTGAGGGGAGGCTCTGAGGCAATCCATTCCAACAAGGCCATTGCAGAGTGTATACGCGACGGACTGCGCAGCGCCGGATTGCCGGAGAATGCCGTACAGGTTGTGGAAACCACTGACCGGGCCGCGGTAGGAGAACTGCTTGCCCTCAATGAGTTTATCGATGTCATCATCCCGCGGGGCGGCAAGGGGCTGATTGAGCGGATCAGCAAAGAAGCAAGGATGCCGGTCATCAAGCACCTGGACGGGGTCTGCCATGTCTACGTCGACAGCCATGCCGACGTTGATAAGGCGGTGACCATCGCTTTCAACGCCAAGACCCAGCGTTACGGCACCTGCTGCACGATGGAATGCCTGCTGGTGGCGGAACCGAAAGCAGAGGAGGTGCTTGCGCGCCTCGGCCCCATGCTGGAACAGGCCGGCGTGGAGATCCGCGGCGACCGACGCGGCAGACAAATTCTGCCGGAGATAAAAACCGCCACTGATGCGGATTATTTCACGGAATACCTGGCGCCCGTGATGTCACTGAAAATAGTCGACGGACTCGATGACGCGATGGAACACATTGAGCACTACGGTTCCAGGCATACCGACGCCATTGTGACCGAAAACATGAGTCATGCAAGGCGCTTTCTTGCCGAGGTCGACTCAAGTTCGGTCATGGTGAATGCGTCGACCCGGTTTGCAGACGGATATGAATACGGTCTCGGGGCAGAAATAGGGATCAGCACGGATAAATTTCATGCCCGCGGGCCAGTCGGACTCGAGGG
>JAAXHV010000235.1:5783-7379 GCA_012270695.1 Gammaproteobacteria bacterium
GGGGTCAGGTCGCACATTGCACACGACAGTCAATCACGATAGAGCTGTTACCCCCTCTACGTGTGCAATGTGCGACCTGACCCCCACCGTGCGTAGTCGTCACGAGTGAGTAAAGGAAAACCCATCGGTCTGCTCGGCGGCGCGTTTGATCCGGTTCACAACGGCCACGTTCTCATGGCGCTTGGATGTGTGGAAGCCCTGGACCTGCAGGAAGTCAATTTCATTCCCGCGTACAGGTCCCCGCATAAATCGGTAACCGGCGCCGCACAGCAACACCGTCTGGCGATGCTGGAGCAGGCGCTAAAACGCTATCCGCAACTGGCAGTCAGCGATATGGAGCTTAACCGGGGCGGCATATCTTACACCATAGATACCCTGAGTGACCTGCGCGGCAGGCATCCGCAACAACCTCTTTGCTTCATCATGGGAATGGACGCGTTCGACACGCTGCCCGCGTGGCATCGCTGGTCAGAACTGACGGATTATGCGCACCTGGTAGTCATCGACAGAAAGCCGCGGCGCGACAGGCCCAGGGATGAGCGGTTACAGACTTATCTTGCCGAACGGGCCTGTTCTTCACCGGCAACCCTGCACGCCCACCCCGGCGGTTTTATCCATAAAGCGGCAGTTTCCGTCCCGCATATCTCCTCCTCAGAAATACGCGCGCGGCTGAGCAATCATGAAGACGCAGGGAGTAGCTTGCCGCCCGCGGTCTACGACTATATCAAGGAGAATAATTTATACGTATGAACAGTTTTGCCCAACTGATTACAGAGGCGATGGAAGAGCTGAAAGCGGAGGATGTACAGACCTTCGACGTGCGCGCGCTGACGACCATGACGGATTTCATGATCATCGCCAGCGGCCGTTCGAACCGCCAGGTCAAGGCAATCGCGGAAAAGGTCATTGAGATAGCGAAATCAAGTCAAATCAGACCGCTGGGAGTGGAAGGGCAGCAGCAGGCTGAATGGATTTTAATCGACTTCGGCGACCTGATTGCCCATATCATGCAGCCGACCACCCGGGCATATTATCAACTGGAAAAACTGTGGTCCGTCACCGATCGGGCCAGCAGTCTCCCATGATCGAGCCGGAGCGGCGTATCTACCTGGCATCCAGGTCGCCAAGACGAAAGGAACTGCTGGACCAGATCGGTATCGCTTATGAAGTGGTCGGCACAGATGTGGAAGAGCGCAGGAACGAGGATGAGCCCGTGGCGGACTACGTCACCCGCATGGCCAAGGCAAAGGCTGAGGCGGCGGCATCGGCCACAGCACAGCCTTGGCCGATACTCGCTGCCGATACGGAGGTCGTCCTGGATAACCGGATATTGGGAAAACCGCCGGACCGCGTCGCCGCGGTCGAGATGCTCATGTCGCTGTCCGGCAGGGCACACCGGGTACTCACAGCTGTGGCGCTCCTGCATAAGCGGCTTGATTACAGGCTGAGCGAGAGCAGGGTCTACTTCAAGCCGCTCACGCTGCAGGAATGTGAAGCCTACTGCGACAGCGAAATGCCCTATGACAAAGCGGGCGGGTACGGCATACAGGACAGCGCTGCAGTATTTATTTCAAGAATAGAGGGCAGCTATTCCGG
>JAAXHV010000236.1:0-8978 GCA_012270695.1 Gammaproteobacteria bacterium
TTGTTTCTGGTCGTCTTTTCCTTCGGAATAGAGAACAGTGAAGCCTTTTTCAACGGTGGTAGCGCCGTTGGCGCGCAACAGCGCGCCGCGGCCACAGGACAGATCAACCACCACCGTGTCGATAACTGCATGGGCCATCTGGCTGGCCAGCGCCCGCTTCCAGATCAGGTCGTACAACCTGAATTGATCCCAGGATAATTTCTGTCTGATCCCCTGCGGTAAGCGGAATATGGAAGTCGGGCGGATTGCCTCATGCGCCTCCTGGGCATTTTTCGACTTGGTTGCAAACCGGCGCGGGCGCTCCGGCAGGTACTCAGCGCCGTATTTTTTCCCTATGAAACGGCGCATTTCATTGACTGCTTCTGCAGCCAGGTTGACCGAGTCAGTCCTCATGTAGGTGATCAGGCCGACCGCGCCTTCGCCGATATCAATGCCTTCGTACAACTGTTGCGCGATGCGCATGGCCTGCTGCGCGGTGAAGCCGAGCTTTCTTACCGCCTCCTGTTGTAAGGTCGAGGTGATAAACGGCGGGGCCGGGTGCCGCTTGCGTTGTTTACGGTCGACCTTGCTGACGATCAACGCCCCTTTGTACTGCATATGACCGCTATCCTCCAGCTCCACGTTCGCGGCCTGACGGAGTTGATCGGCGGCATGGTTTTCCAGGACACCGGCAACCTGTTTCGCCCGCGGTTCATCGGTGATACTGAATTGCTCGATTTTCTTGTCGTCAAAGCGGGTCAACCGCGCGGTAAAATCCAGCCCCGACCGCTTCAGGTCTGCCTCGATAGTCCAGTATTCCCGGACTTTGAATTGTTCAATTTCTTCCTCGCGCTCGACGATCATCCTCAGGGCCGGGCTCTGTACCCGCCCGGCAGACAAGCCTGTGCGTATCTTCTTCCACAACAATGGAGACAGGTTGAAACCTACCAGGTAGTCCAGGGCGCGCCTTGCCTGTTGGGCGTTGATCAGGTCCCGTGACAGCTCACCGGGGCTGTTCATTGCCCGCAATACCGCGTCCTTGGTCACTTCGTGAAAAACGACGCGTCTTACCTCTTTCTTATTTAACAATCCCCTGTCTTTGAGAAGCTCAGACAAGTGCCATGATATCGCCTCGCCCTCCCTGTCAGGGTCAGTGGCCAGGTATAAAACGTCTGATTTTTTCAGCGCTCGGGCTATGGCGTCAACGGACCGGGAATTTTTATCAATGATTTCATATTGCATCGCAAAATCCTTTTCCGGGTTGACCGCACCCGATTTCGGCAACAGGTCGCGCACGTGGCCGTTGGAGGCCATTACGGTATATCCGCTACCCAGGTAGCGCTTCAAGGTCCTGGCTTTTGCAGGGGATTCAACTACTACCAATGCCGCAGTCATATCATTTATCATGCACGGCTGATCTATTCCGACAACGACAGTTTGCGTTTACCGCGTATATACGAGCCCGGCGCTACAGCCGTAATCAGTCCTTCCAGTTCCAGGTTTAACAGTTTACCCATTATGTCCTCTATCCCGAGTTTCGTCATATTAACGATTTCATCCAGGCTTGTCGGTTCATATCCTATATTATCAAGCAGCACTTTTTCCTGTTCGTCAAGTCCGTTGATCATTTCGGACTGCGGCGCAGCCGCCGACGGGGAGGTTCCGGTGAGTTTCTCGAACTGGCCGATCGCGGCAAAAATATCATCCACTCGCTCCACCAGTCCGGCCCCTTCGCGCAATAATCCATGACAGCCTTGCTTCATGGGGTTCCTGATAGAGCCGGGTACGGCAAAAACCTCCCGATTCTGATCCAGGGCATGTTTTGCCGTGATCAGCGAACCACTTTTGCGGGTCGCCTCAACCACCACGACAGCGGCACTGAGACCGCTGATGATCCGGTTACGCCGCGGAAAATTGCTGGAAAACGGCCGCCAGGAAAGCGGGAATTCAGAGACCAGTGCCCCGTCTTCACTGATTTTATCGGCAATCCTCGCATTGGCTTTCGGGTAAATACAACCCAACCCGCTGCCTAACACCGCCACGCTGCTGCCCCGTTGCGCCAGGGCGCCTCTATGGGCTTCAGTATCTATCCCTTGAGCCAGTCCGCTGGTCACGGTAACCCCTTGTTTTGCCAGTTCCGCAGCAAGATACCAGGCGTCATTGCGGCCATCGACGGTCGGCCTTCGACTCCCGACCACGGCAACCTGGAGACTCGTTAAAACCTGGGGGTCACCGCGCACGAACAAACCCACTGGCGGCGTCGAAATCTGTTTTAATAGAGCCGGATAACGCCGGCTGTTTAATGTGATCAAATGGTGATCTGTGCATTCCAGCCACCTGACATTGCGCTCAATCTCCTTCCAGTCGGGTTTTTGCAGGTATTCGAGGACTTTCAGCGGCAAGTGGGAGCGGTTGATCAAGCCGTTCCCGACGGCGCGAACAACAGCCTCGGCAGTCCCAAAATTTTCCAGCAGCAGGTGCAGGTTGTGCCCAGCCAACGCCCCTGCATGCAATAAGGTCAACCAGAAATGCAGTTCCTTATCAGTCATCGAAGATCCTCCCTGATTTTGAGCTCTCAAGTCGCTTTCCCGGCAAGTATGAACCAGGAGCAGCTCCCAGGTCAACAGTCTATCGCTTATTGCCTGACAAGCTTGTAATATTTCAAAATATTTAAGTGTCGTATTGTTACTCCGTGTTGAGCAGCAAAACCCGATGAACGAAACAGGATCCAACTCCGGCCATAGCGCTCAGCCACGAATGACGCATCCGGTGTCTATCGTGGTGCCCACTTTTCATGAGGCAGCGAACATTCCAGCTGTGGCCGACCGGGTGCATGCTGCCTTGGCGGAGACGGGAGTCGAATGGGAATTGCTGTTCATCGACGATGCTTCGGATGATGGTAGTGAAACGGTCGTCGAAGACCTGGCGCGGCGGCTTCCTGTGCGCATGAAGGTGCGTCGAAACATGCCGCGGGATTTGTCCCTTGCCGTACTTGAGGGCATCCGTCTCAGTCGCTTTGATCGGATAGTGGTCATGGATGCTGACCTGTCGCACCCGCCGGAACGCATCCTCGACCTGCTTGTCGCTCTGGACACCGGCTGTGACATGGCGGTCGGCAGCCGCTACATGCCCGGTGGTTCCGTTGATCGCAACTGGGGCCTGTGGCGTTTGCTGAATTCACATATAGCCACGTTACTGGCGCGGCCGCTGGTGAGCTGCTCAGACCCCATGTCGGGGTTCTTTGCCATTGACCGGCGCTGGCTGCCGGACCGGAAAGCGCTTCGCCCTATCGGCTACAAAATAGCGCTCGAATTGATGGTGCGCGGCCAGCCACGGGTCACCGAGGTACCGATCGCGTTTCACGATCGGCACCTCGGTGACAGCAAGATGAACTGGAAGCAACAGTTTAACTACCTGCGTCACCTGCGCCGCTTGTACCAGCACAAGTTCGGCAACCCGGTGCGTCTGCTGTTGTTCGGTTGCGTCGGCGCCAGCGGGTTCATCATCGATACCGCCGGTTACCTTGGCCTGCAACAACTGGGGACCGAGCACCGCCTGGCGCGAGGACTGTCGTTCTGGCCTGCGGTGACCTGGAACTGGTGGCTGAACCGAAAGATGACGTTCAGCGACCGCAAACCGCTCCCCCAGGGGCGCCAGTGGGCCAAATTCGTCGTCGCCAGCTTGGTCGGATTTGCTGTAAACTGGGGCTGTTATACAGTCTTGACGACTTTCAGTGATGTATTCGCACAGCGGCGGATGCTGGCCTTCATCTGCGGCATCGGTCTCGGTAGTATTGTCAACTTCCTGATCGCAAACCGATACGTCTATCACGCGGACCTGGCGCCGGTCGAAGACGTCAGCCCGTCGGCGATGGAAAGATCATGAGGCTCAATGCCGATTTCACTTCGCTTGCCCGGTAAGCTGAGCGGCGCCCTGGCTTTTGCCGCAGCAGTGGCCGGCCCGCTCGCGTTATACAGCATCACGCTGCCGCGCAGCGTCGTGCTGGAAGACGACGGCCTGTTCCTCATGGCCGGCGCCTCCCTGGGAGTCGCCCATCCGCCCGGCTACCCGCTCTATACCTTCCTCTGCCACCTGTTCATGCAACTGCCGTTTGCCTCGCCCGCAGTCCTCGGCCACCTGTCCAGCGCGGTCCTCGGCGCGCTCGCCTGCGGCGCCGTGTACCTCTGCGCACGCCTGCTGGGGGCAACGGTGGTGCTGGCGTTGGCGGCAGCCTGGCTGTTCGGCGCCTCGGAGCACGTCTGGTCGCAGGCGCTCATCGCCGAGGTCTATACCCTGAACGCACTGTTGTTTTTCACCCTCTATGCACTGCTGCTCTACGGCGTCCGGCAGCCGCAACGGGATTGGGTCTGGCCCACGGCCGCGGTAGTCTACGGGCTGAGCCTGGCCAATCACTGGCCGCTGATGGCGCTGGCCACCCCGGGTTTAGTGGTGGCGGCCTCGCCGGCCTGGTGGGTGATAGGGCGCAGTTGGCCGCGGCTGCTTGCCGGCTTGCTGCCTGGCGTGGCGTTGCCCTACGCCTGGATGGTGTGGCGCTCTCACCAGGCCCCGTTCCTCAACTTCTACGGACCCATCGACAGCCTGCGGGAGTTATGGTTCTATCTCAGCCGCAGCGGCTATGCTCATATCGACGCAAGTCCCAGCGCCGGCTGGGGCGACCGGCTTGAGTTTCTGCAATGGCTGGGGCATGAGGTCCTCTGGCAGTTGACGCTGCCGGGGTTCATCCTGGCCGTGGTGGGTGTCGGGGTCTTGCTGCAACGCCGCCAGTGGCTGGTGGCCGGCGCCGGGCTGCTGGTGTTGCTGGGTAACAGCGTGGCGCTGGTGATGTTGCTCGGATTCGATTTCGACTTCTACACCATCGCTGTCTTCCGTCCCTACTCCCTGGTCTGCTATGGCATCATTGCTCTGTGGCTGGCCGTGGGGTTTCAGTTTGTGCTCGACCGGCTTTTGGTATGGTTCTCTGCTACGCGCGCCGGATGGCCGGGATGGTCATGGCTGCTCCCCGCCCTGGCGCTGCTTGTGGGAGCAGGGATGACTGCATTTTCCGTGCAAGCGCATTGGCAATTGAACAATCGCGCCGGCAGTAACTTTGCGCAGCGATATGCAGAGATGATATTCGACCTGATACCGCAGGACGCCGTACTGATCACGTACGGCGACACCGACACTGGCCCGCTCGGCTACTATCACCTCGTGGAAAATCAGCGTCCGGACCTCACCCTTTTGAATGCACAGGCGCTTGTCTTCGGCCGTCGTCTGTACGACTGGCGTCTTCCCGAGGAGCGCAAACAGGAAGTTCTGCGGGAATTCGTGAATAAGACCGAACGTCCCGTGTTTTTCACCAGCGGCACCATCATGTCCGAACTCGGATTCGGTGTTCGCTACCACGGCTTTGTAAAGGAAATCGTCCGCTCTGGGACCCTGGTGGAGCTGACGCTTATTCAATCCCGGGGAAAATGGTATTTTGCAGAACTACTGAGCCGGACCCCCAATGATCGCTGGGAGCAGTCCCAGAGCAACAAGCTGATTTACTCGTTGGGCAAGTATCTGGGATTAGCCGTGTTATCGGGCGACGCAAGGTTTCTGCAAGGGATACAGGATTCACTGGCGCTTGCCGAGCAAAACTTCTACAGCCTCATGAGCATGGCGGAGATCTTGTTGGAGCACGGGGGTCCCTCGCACTACGCACAGGTCGAAACCTGGCTGGAAAAAGCAAAACCCCTGCAGGATGAGAACATGGGTAAGGAACGGCTTGCCCGGTTTCTGTATTTGCAGGGATTTCTGCAGCATTGCCGCGGTGAGGTGGAGGCCGCCAGAATCCTGTTCAATGAATCACGCGCCATCTATCCCCACCCGGAGAACGCATCCATCGATGCGCTCAGACAGTTAGCCGTGGCGCCATGAAACATCGGCAGGAAAACAGGAATACGGTATTTCACGGATACTGGCAGGCCCCAGGATGACGATTAGCCGCCTCGAGATGACGGCCAGCGGCCCTGGGATGGCGTTCCGCCACCCGGCTGTATGGGAAAAACTCTGCCCTGGCGTCATCTTCATCCTCCTGCTGGGCCTCTATATCATGACCATGCCCGAGCACGCCACCCTGGAGGATGCGGGCATACTCATCACCGTCGCCCAGTTCGCCGGCATCGCCCATCCGCCCGGCTATCCGCTCTACACCATGCTCGGCAAACTGTTCACCCTGTTGCCCTTCGGCAGCATCGCCTTTCGCGTGCACCTGTTGAGCGCCCTCGCCGGCGCACTGGCCTGCGTGTGCCTGTACTGCTGCTGCCTGGTGCTTTCCAGACAACGCACCCCGGCGTTCTTTGCCGCACTGTTCTACGGCGTGTCCGGCCTCCTCTGGCGCCAGTCCCTGGTCGCGGAGGTCTACACCCTCCATGCGCTGTTCCTGTTCCTGCTGCTCTACCTGGCGTTACGGCTGCAGCGGGAGTTCAACCATACAGACCTCTACCTGTTTACCTTTGTTTTCGCCTTGGCCCTCAGCCACCACTGGCCGTTGCTGCTGTTGAACAGCGTGCTGTTCCTGCCGCTGTTCCTGGCCATGGCACAGCGGCCGCGCCTGTCCTCGTGTCTGGCAATCGCACCCAAGCTGGCAGCCCTCACGTTGGTCGGACTCTCGCCTTACCTCTATCTTGTAATCAGGTCGTCTTTTGAGCCTTACATCATGGCTTTCGGCCCGGTGACCCTGGCCGACCTGCCGGACTATGTGCTGCGGCAACGCTACTCAGCCACCGACGTCAGCCCCACCGCCTCGTTGGCTGACAGCCTGTTGTTTGTTCTCCACTTCCTGCGCGAGGGTCTGCGGGAGATGGGCGTGGTCTCAACCCTGGCGGTCGGCCTTGGCCTGGCCTGGGCACTCGCCCATGAGAAACGGAGCATTGTTGCCGCGCTACTCGTCGGGTTTTGCGCCAGCCCGCTGCTGCTGCTCGTGTTCCTCAAGTTCGACTACGACATATTGCGCCGCGACGCCTATATGTTCTACCAGGCGGTGCCCTTTGGTTTCTGCGCCCTCTTCCTGCACTATTGCCTTGTAGCAATGCCAAAGGTGCTGCCGGAGCGGCTGCGCAGCGCCGTTACCGCGGGCGCGGTGGGAAAAGCGGGTGAAAAACTGCGGGGCTCTACCCCCGAACGCACTGTTCCCGCGGGCGCGTCGGGAAAAACATTGCCGCCGGGCTGCAACAGGCTGACCGCCGTTACCGCGCTCGCGGGCGCGTTGTTGTGCGTGACGACGTGGGTGGGGAACGCCGGCAGGAATGACATGCGCAACAATACCTTTGCTTTCGATTACGCCAGCGCGGTGCTCGAAGCTCTGCCTGAGGGGGCCGCGTTGTTCCTGCATGTGGACCAGGACCTGGGGCCGCTGTCCTATGCCCGTTATGGCGCGCGAGTCCGGGAGGACGTTCGTTTGTATTCCCAGCATGGGCACCTGTTCGGAAACCGCATCTTCGGCGCCAGGGACGGTGAGTTCGCAAACGCGCAAACGACACTGCTGAAGTTCCTGGATGGAGAGAACAAGAAGCGCCTGTTCGTTAATTGGCCGTCGGAGCTGTTCCAGGCGCAGCCCGAACGCGGCGTCTACCTGCATAACCACGGGCTTTTTTATGAACTGTCGCGATCGGAGACGAAAACCGCCGTGGCTATGCCGTCGAGTGTCATCCGCGCGTTTCTCGACCGGCACTGGCCGGATGCCTACGGGGACAGCTGGATGTACCACCGGCAACGGATCTTCGCCGAGTTCTGTTATACCTTGATGCTCCGGGATGAAAGTCATCCTGCCCTTGAGGAGCATTACTATTGCAAACTCCGCCTCGCCCAGAACCTGTACGCCCAACAGCAACACGAGCGCGCCGCAGAGCTGTTTCGTGAGCAGTTAGCCACTGGCACGCCGTGGCCCAAGGATGGCCTCGCACACGTGTATTTCAACTATCTGCTTGCCGAGCTTGCCGTGATCAACCGCAAACCACCACAGCCCGACTTGAAGCTGCCTGACATTCAGCGCCTGATAGACGAGGTCTATCCGGTGACAAAAATCTGGCCGACCTGTGACAACAAAGTCACACGCGCGCTCCTCGAACTGGGGTCACAAGGTCCTTTGAACATCCACCTTAACGAGTTGGCGGAGACGTTTGGACACTGCGGCAACCTGGCGCCGCTATTTAAAAAAGTGAGAGACTCGCGGCAATGATGGTTAGCCCGTTACCGATTGAAGTCATCATCCAGCCGGACGATATCATCTTCGCCCAGGTACTCCCCCACCTGCACTTCAATCAGTTCCAGGACGGAACGGGTCCGATTCTCCAGCCTGTGTTCGACTCCCGGTGGAATAAAGGTCGATTCGTTGACTTCCAGGTCAAAGACTTGTTCGCCCCGGGTTACGGTGGCTGTCCCTTTTATCACCACCCAGTGTTCCGAGCGTTTCCGGTGCAACTGCAATGAGATCCTTTGGCCCGGTCGGATGACCAGTCTTTTTACCTGGTAGCCAGCGCCGGTCTCGATGCTGTCATACCCTCCCCAGGGGCGTTGCACAGCTGAGTGCTGATTCAGTTCCTCCCTGCCCTGGGCGCGCAGCGTAGTGATAAGCTGCCGGATATCCTGTGATTTGTCTTTGTTCAGCACCAAGACCGCGTCTGCGGTTTCGATTACGGCGAGGTTGTCGCAGCCCAGCGTGGCCACGAGCCGTTTGTCAGAACGGATGAGTGAATTGGTCGTTCCTTCGGTGACCACGTCCCCGATCGTCACGTTGTCATCTTTATCTTTTGTGCCATGTCTCCATACCTCACTCCAGACGCCGATATCAGACCAACCGGCGTCAAGAGGAATAACCGCGGCATGGATATTCCCTGTTTCAGCCAGTCTCTCCATGACCGCATAATCAACCGAATCGTTTGGACAATCGGCAAACGGCTGCTCCGCCAGGCGGAAAAAATCGTTGTCTTCTTTCCCGTTTTTATATGCAGTGG
>JAAXHV010000236.1:9001-9885 GCA_012270695.1 Gammaproteobacteria bacterium
ATGAAAATACCGCTGTTCCAGAAATACCTGTGGGAGCGGAGGTATTCCGCGGCCAGTGCCTGGCCTGGTTTTTCCGTAAAATCTGCAACCTGGAAGGCATTGGAAGAACCAGGTATTTTCAATTGTCTGCCACGCTTGATATAACCATAGCCAGTGCTTGCCCGGGCGGGTTCAATCCCGAGGGTGACAATGAACTGCTTCCCGGCCAGCTCAGCACCCACCTCCAGGGCCTGCTGAAAGGCGCGCTTGTTTTCGACCAGATGATCCGCCGGCAACATCAGCAGGAGCGGATCATTCCCTTGTTCCAGTTGCGCCAGAGCAGCTACCGTCAAGGCGGGCGCCGTATTACGTCCAACCGGCTCCAGTATTATCGGTTGTGCCCGTTGACTTATTTCAGCAACCTGCTCCGCTACAACAAACCGGTAGGCTTCATTACAGATAATCAAGGTAGGCAACATCTGTATGTTGGCCTCTAACCCGGCACAACGCAGCAGCGTCTCCTGCAACAAAGAATGCTCACCAAATAAACGGATAAGTTGTTTCGGGTAATGGCGGCGCGATAACGGCCACAACCGGTTCCCCTCACCACCCGCCAGGATGACCGGGCATAGCATCATTGTGGAATCCGGCTTCCGTACCGTGTCAGGCTGATTTGCATATTGTCCCGGAAGGAGATGAAGGGTCAGTTAAGTTCTTTTCTGTTAAAGGATGATACCCGGAACTCCTCATTCAATCCAGCTTACCACTTTTTGCATAGCGCCCTGGTATAAGAAACAGGTCGTTTGACTGGCTTCTGCCTCGTGAGAAGACGGCGCAGGGAATTTATGAGTGTCCCAAATTTGGCCGGAATTCATGGGTGTCCCAAAATGACCACCGGGAATTTA
>JAAXHV010000237.1:0-1119 GCA_012270695.1 Gammaproteobacteria bacterium
TGTCTATTTGCTGTTAATCCCCGTTGCTGCGAACTGGAACCAGGCTACAGCGGTCAATATTATCGATACGGCGTTCGCATTGATGGTTATTCCGACGCTCACGGCGACAACATTGCTTGCGCCGAAGGTTGTGGAAGAGATGCAGCGTTATTTCAACTCGCCGACTATGAACATCTCGCCGGGACTCCACCACGATAGCCGATTATCATGAAGAGAGATACGGCAACACCTATCCTCCAAAAAAACAAAACGACTTCACTATTTTTCCTGCGTGTCGTTGTAATATTCTTCTTATCCTGATGCAAACATAAGAAGGGCAGGCGTGAAGACACATACACGGGTTATTGTTATCGGCGGCGGCGTGGTTGGTTGCAGTGTCCTGTACCACCTTACCAGGCTTGGGTGGTCGGACGTAGTCCTGCTGGAACGCAAGGAACTGACAGCCGGTTCCACCTGGCATGCCGCCGGTGGTTTTCATACCCTGAATGGCGACCCGAATGTTGCCCGGTTGCAGAAATACACCATCGATCTCTACCACGAAATCGAAAAGATCACCGGCGCACCGGTAGGTATGCACCTGACCGGCGGCATCAATCTGGCTGCTACCGATGCCTGGTGGGATTTTCTGAAGAACGAGGCCGCGCGGCACAAGTTCATGGGAATTGAATCGGAGCTCATCACCCCTGGGGAAATACGCGATCTCTGTCCCATCGTCGACGTAACAGGTCTGAAAGGCGGTATCTTCATGGTTGATGAGGGTCATATCGACCCCTACATGATTACCCATGGCTACGCCCAGGCGGCGAAACAGCAGGGCGCCTCCATCTACCGGCACACCAGGGTGGAGGCATTGAAACCGCAAGCAAACGGTGGCTGGGAGGTCATTACGGATAAGGGTAGCATCAGGGCGGAACACGTGGTCAATGCCGCGGGTCTGTGGGCCAGGGAAGTGGGCAAAATGGCGGGCGTCCGTCTGCCGCTTCTGCCCTTTGAACATCACTACCTGATTAGCGGCAGCTTACCTGGTTTACAGAATCACCATAAGGAAATACCCATCATGGTGGACCTGGACGGCGAGATGTACCTGCGCCAGGAACAGGACGGTGTTTTACTGGGTGT
>JAAXHV010000237.1:1205-1827 GCA_012270695.1 Gammaproteobacteria bacterium
CTTTGCACGTTTCCCCGAGGTCGCCGACGCCGGTTTCAAGCGGGTGGTCAACGGACCGTTTACTTTTTCTCCGGACGGCAATCCGCTTGTGGGGCCGGTATACGGCCTCAGCAATTACTGGGTCGCCTGTGGAGTCATGGCAGGCTTTGCCCAGGGTGGCGGCATCGGTCTCACGCTTGCCCAGTGGATGATCCACGGCCGGCCGGAAGGAGACGTCTTCGGCATGGATATCGCCCGTTTCGGCGCCTATGCAGACAGGGACTACACCGTGGCCAGGGCGAGTGAGTTTTACGAACGGCGCATGCGCATGACGTATCCCAACGAGTTCTGGCCGGCAGGACGTCCGGCTCGGACCACTGCGCTGTTTGAAACGTTCCGAACAGACAATGCCGTATTCGGAGTCAGCGACGGCCTGGAAATGCCCGTGTACTTTGCTCCGAATGGTGAAGCACCGGTCGAGACGCCCACCTTCCATCGTTCCAATGCCTTCCCGGCAGTGGCCGGTGAGTGCCGCGCCGTGCGCGCGTCGGCGGGTTTCCTGGACATCTCCGGTTACGGCAAGTACCAGGTCTCCGGCGCCGGCGCTGAAGCCTGGCTGAATCGCCTTCTCGCATCGAAACTG
>JAAXHV010000238.1 GCA_012270695.1 Gammaproteobacteria bacterium
CTGGTCACAGCGCACGTACTGCCACCATACCCGCCAGCGTTCCAGGTTGGATTCGGTCGCGGGAAAGACACTGCCCACGGGTGATACGACAACCTTCCTGCCCCCAATCAGCGTCGGGATATATCCCACCTTGCTGCCCATGCCTATCCCTTTGTCCCGCATGTAATTACTCACAGTGAGATTGGCGATGCCTCCTGCCCCGGCGAATGCGGCAAAGCCGCCTACCAGGACCCAACTGACGTTTTCCGGAATCAACAGGAATTCGAACCCCGGCGTCAACCCGAAAAAACCCAGTAGACCCGCCCACCAGGTTTCCGCAGGGACGATCAACACGCATACGAACAATAAAAAACCGAACACGAACAGCACCATAACCCAATTGACAATTTCAAGGGTGCGCTCAACCTTGCCGCCGACGGCGACTATGGCGGCGCAGATGAGCAGGTTCATGATGCCCAGCCAGCGCATGACGGATTCATCACCCGGCCCAGGCAAATGGCCGGTAAAACCGGCGAATAACGGCGCTGCGGAAGCCGCGGCCCAGGCCGGCCAGCCGGTATGGAACAACGACAGCAGGATATAGACCCCGCCCCAGAACAGCGGATGGGGGCCGAGCCGCAAAAATCCGTTTATCACGGGCTCGCCCGTATAGACCGTGTAGCGTACAAATTCCAGGTTCAAGGCAAGCTGTAAAATAATGGCGGCGGTCACCACCCACAGCATGGTGAAACCGTATTGTGTCACCACCAGGGGGCCCAGGACCCACTCCCCCAGACCGATGGACATGGACAGGACGATGGCGCCGGGCCCGATGATCCTGACGGCGTTGCGGAAATTGAAATCGGGCGGGACAGGCAGGTCCGTCACATTCCATGCCGGTCCGGCGCCGGATGACGCCGGCAGGAGGGCAGGATTGGTATCAGATGACATTTGAAGCGTTATGATTTGGGTCTTTACATCAGATGATATAGTAGTTTATCCTTATAGCAGTACCAGATATAGCTGTTTTGGATTTTTCTATGAGGCAGATGAGCTATAGAAAATCCAAGAGTCGAGTACAGGACTCGTCTCTTGGCACTTTTGAAATTGAAAACGTCATTATCCGTTTTGCCGGGGATTCCGGCGACGGGATCCAGACGACAGGCGCTTTGTTCAGCCATGACTCGGCGCTTGTCGGCCATGACATCAGTACCTTGCCGGATTTTCCCGCTGAAATCCGCGCGCCGGCCGGCACCCTGGCGGGCGTGAGCAATTTTCAATTAAATTTTTCCTCTTATGATATCCATACCCCAGGGGACAAACCCGATGTCCTGGTGGCGCTCAATCCTGCAGCCCTGCAAATCAACCTGAAAGAGGTCAAACATGGTGGCGTCCTGATATTGAATCATGACGCGTTCGATGAACAGGGATTAAAAAAAGCCGGTTACGCGAGTGACCCCAGGAAAGACGGGACCTTGTCAGGCTATCAGGTATACGATTTACCCATTACCTCGCTGACTGTTGCTGCCGTGGAGTCATCCTGGCTGTCTCGCAAGCAGGCGACCTTGAGCAAGAACATGTTCACGCTGGGCATTATCTCATGGATGTATGACCGCTCTATCGAAGATATTATCGAACGCGTTGATAGGCTTTTCTCCAAGAAGAAACCGGAACTTGCCGAAGCCAATAAGCTGGCCCTGCAGGCAGGATACAACTATGCTGATACGGTTGAAGTCTTTACCGCGCGTTTCAGGGTCAGCAAAGCAGTCCTGCCGCCCGGCAACTACCGGCGTATCTCAGGAAATGAAGCAAGCGCTTTGGGATTTCTCGCCGCATCGGAATTATCCGGCCGCTCGTTGTTTTATGCCTCCTATCCGATCACGCCGGCCAGTGACATTCTGCATGAGCTATCCAAATTACGTCACTTCGGCGTAAAAACTTTCCAGGCAGAAGATGAAATTGCCGCTATCGGCATGGCCATCGGCGCCGCCTATGGGGGAGCCCTGGGGCTGACCGGCACCAGCGGACCTGGCATAGCCCTCAAGTCCGAAGCAATTGGCCTGGCAGTGATGACCGAATTACCCATTGTCATTGCCAATATTCAACGGGCCGGGCCATCCACCGGGATGCCGACCAAGACCGAACAGGCAGACCTGCTACAAGCCTTGTATGGACGAAACGGAGAATGTCCGGTGCCGATAATTGCGCCGACGACACCAAGTGAATGTTTCAATATGGCTATTGAGGCATTTCGTATAGCCGTAAAATACATGACACCCGTCTTCTTTTTATCAGATGGCTACCTGGCGAACGGGTCCGAACCCTGGCGCATCCCGGAGCCCGAAGAACTGCCTGAATTCGAAACGAACTATTGCACTGTCCCGACTGAGTTCGCCCCCTACGCCCGAGACAAGGCTACCCTGGCTCGACCCTGGGTTGTGCCGGGCACCCCGGGACTGGAACATCGCATTGGCGGCCTGGAAAAAGAGGACATTACCGGCCATGTCAGTTATGACTCTGAAAACCATGAGCGCATGGTGCAACTGCGCGCTGCGAAAATACGAGCCATCGCAGCTGACATTCCCGACCTGATCGTACACGGCCCACAAAAAGGGGACCTGTTGGTCCTGGGCTGGGGCAGTACCAGAGGCGCTTGCCGCCATGCCGTTGAATACGCCCAGGCAAACGGTCTGTCCGTAGCCGGCGCCCATGTCCGCTACCTTAATCCATTCCCTAAAAACATGGGCGCTGTGTTAAATAATTTTAAATATGTATTGGCTCCGGAACTGAATCTCGGTCAATTGCGGATGATGTTACGGGCGGAATTTCTC
>JAAXHV010000239.1 GCA_012270695.1 Gammaproteobacteria bacterium
CAAGCTACAGCACCGACTACACAATACACGGAAACGGTGACATCAGGGTGGAAGTCTATCTTGATAAAAGCCGCACGCCTGCCGAACTGAGGTTCCCCCACCGAATCGGCACCGAGTTGATTGTGCCTGCCGGCTTCGAGCAAATGGCCTGGTATGGACGTGGGCCAAACCCGACCTATGCTGACCGTAAATTCGAGCGCATCGGTTTGTTTCAAGGGACAGTTGACGCACAATGGGTCGATTATTCCCGCCCCCAGGAAAACGGCAACAAGACCGGCGTTCGCTGGATGTCGCTGGCGGACGAGACCGGTAACGGGATTCTGTTTCTGGCAGAGGGCGCTCCGCTTTCTGTGGGGGCGCGGCATTACAGTAAATCCACCATGGAAGCTTCGGCTTATGCGTTTGAAATGGAACGATCCGAAAACATCTTCGTCAATATAGACCACGTGCAACTGGGCGTGGGCGGCAACGACAGTTGGGGCAGCACTGCTCTCCCGGACTACCTTCCCGATGAGCCTGAATACCGGTTCGCCTACCGCATACGGCCGCTTAAATAACCCCCCTGTCCTCCCCCTTGTCAGGGGGGATTTAGTTTAAATCACGTTGTCAGAGGGGGAATACCGCCTGTGCCCCCTATCAGGGGAGGACAGACTGTCACCACATCTTCCACGTTACGCCGAAGAAATAGGTTCGCCCGTAAGTATCAAACCGCCGCAAATCGTGCTCGTTGTTGTTTCGCGTAACACGCGCGGTTTCGTCCGTCAGGTTATAGCCCTGTACACGAAATGTCAGGTTATCGTTGACGATGTAAGCCAGGCTCGCGCCGACGTGCATTTCCGAATCCAGGGTGCTTAACTCAGAACCGTCCCAACCAAAACCTGTAGTAAAGTCCGAATGGTATTTCCAGCCGAAACGCAGATCAAACTTATGCCACCAGAACCACAGGTCTACCGTTGCCGTATGCGTGGCCAGACCTGCTACGGAGAAGGGGTTATCCACGGGGTACAACTCTTTTATATTTGAGTCCGCAAAAGCATAGTTGGAAGAGATACCGGCTGAGACACCCTTCAATGCGCTGGGCAGAAGTGATGTAAATGGCGCCTGGAACGTCAATTCAACGCCACGGATATCACCTTTCTGCTCATTTTTTGGCCCATAGATATCAAATCTGCGGCCGTCTTTCACTTCAAAATCGAAATACGTATAGCCGATATAATCATCGATCCATTTATAGTAGAACGTGGCAGCCGCCAGGGATTCCGGCGCGAAATACCATTCGTAGGAGAAATCGAGTTGTTTGGAAATAAACGGATCAAGCAGTGGATTGCCTGTATTGCCTTCTATACTCCCCGCTGGAGCATTGATTAATTTACCTACACGCAATTCATCCAGCGGCGGACGGGAGATCGCCCGGGCAGCGCTCAAACGCACTATATTCTCTTCGTCAAGGAAGAAGTTTACAGTCGCGCTGGGCAACACTTCAGTGTAATCATTACGGATGGCTGCTCCAGTCAAGTCAAAACTCTCTGTCCTGACGTCAACGACGCGCACCCCTACGTTGGCCGTGTAATAACTGGAAGCGCCGATATTCCCTTCAAAATTGGCTTTGACGTACCCCGCCAGATTTTCCTCAGACACCTTCCAATACCTTTCTTCATCCATCTCGGCCAGACTGAAGTCGAGTCCCCCAAACATATCCGCGGCTTCTTTAAACGAAGGTCCGGTCAGCACAGGTGAGGTTTCAATGGCCGATAGGGTGTAGGAGCTGAAACCCTCCGGCAGAACTTGCGCCGGATTTTCGCCGCCGCGCGTCATTTTAAACTGTTCCCAGGTTACCTCTTTGTCGCGGTCGGAATAGCGAATGCCCAGGTCAATACTGCTCAGGTGTCCTGCGCCAAGCCTCTTGTTGATATCCAACTGGTAGGACCAGTTCTCATCTTCCAGATCAGAACCCTGGTTTTCATTATCATTCAAACTGCCACAGAAGCCGGTATTACAGTCAACCACAACCAACTCTGCTGTCTCAGGTCTGGCTGAAGGCGACCCGGTGGGAACACTCACCGAAGGCGTCCCACGGAAATCATAACTGAATGTCGCGTTCTGGTCGTCGAAGTATAAACCGTGCCAATAACTGGTCCGCTCTGCCTTGGAATAGGCGATATCGGCGTCCACCCGGATGCTGTCTCCGGAGAATTCAAGATTAAGCCCTTGGGTCAATACCGAGTTTTTCTGGTCATACAACGCCATCACATGGCGGATATCAAAACATTGGGGGATAGAATTTCCGGGGCTGTGGATACAATCGGGGACGTGGTCTTGAGCGGTGGCCGCAAGCGCGAGACCATCAACAACGATAACATCTGAATACAACCCGGCTTGCAGGTTATTGGTGTTGCCGGTGCCCTGGTACCAGGTTTGGTCCTGCTCTATATTCATATCAAATTCAGAATAAAGTGCATCGTACCTGATATCGATGGCATCGCTGGGCCGGAATTGCAACACGCCTAATAGTCCAATGCGGTCCGTATCCATTTTACCCACTTCAACTTGCGTGCCCCACGGTACATACCCCGTCGTGCCTTGGCCGTCAAGGTCACCTCCCTCGGCAGGGAGATTCGGCTGCCACGACCCTGGCGTGTTAAACCCCCAACCCTGGAAGGATGGAAAGGCATTCTTTTGTGTCTGTGAGGCAACCCCCAGGGCGATGCCGATTTTGTCCTTAAACGTTTTTACCAGCGAACCACTGAGCTTATTGCCCCATTGGTTGTAATCCGGGATGTCTTTCCCCCCTTCGTAGTAGGCGCCGACGCCATTGAACGTGAATTTGGGACCGTCATAATCCAGCGGAGCAACGGTTTCCAGGTTCACCGTGCCGGCGATACCACCGGCTACCAGGTCTGCGGATTGCGTCTTGTAAACCTGAACCTGGGAGATCAGCTCCGACGGGTATTGCTCCCAGCGGATATTGCGGCTGGGTTCGGAACTCGCGACCTCACGCCCGTTAACCGTACCGAGTACCATGCGCGGGCCCAATCCCCGAATGGTTGCCTGGCTTTGGTTCCCACGGTCCCGGGTGCCGTTCACACCCGGCAAACGCACCAATGCCTCCGCGATGGTCACATTCGGGAGGGCGTCTATGTCCTCAAGGGCAAGCGCGTCCACAACATGTTCAGCAGACCGCTTCACTTCCAACGCATCCTTGAGCGCGCGCCGTATGCCTTTGACCGTGATTTCTTCCATTGCCTCATCCCGGCCTTCTTCAATTTCCTGGGTGGCGGCTTCATCGACGCGCGGTACCGAACCGGTCCGGGACGTTGCCTCTGAGGTGCCGTCGGTTTGTCGCGCAACAACCGCTGCAGGGCGAGCTTTGCCGGCGACAGGAATAAGCCATCCACTTGTGTCCTCAGGTGGTTGCTGAACGGTAACCTCGTTTGTATGCGTGACCGGTTCAGTATCGGTTTCTTCCGTCTGTTGCTGCGTGACGTCATGATCCGTACGTGTTTCCGCTTCAGTCCGTGACGCTATTTTCGGTGCCGGAACCGTGTTGCACGCAGACCAACCTGTCGTTGCCCGTAACGGGGCGGCAAATACCGGGTTCTTCCCCACCGTACCGAAATCGTAAGACGCGGTCATCCCGAGAAGGTTGTCAGTTACATCGGCCT
Source organism: Gammaproteobacteria bacterium (assembly GCA_012270695.1). GTDB lineage: Bacteria > Pseudomonadota > Gammaproteobacteria > Eutrophobiales > Eutrophobiaceae > JAAXHV01. The sequence continues at coordinate 3,663 of JAAXHV010000239.1, forward strand.
GTCCGGAGAGATGCTCGCCAAAGAGATCCAGTTGCCAACCGTTCGCAGTATCCAATTGAGTGCCCACGCGCATGCGGTACGAATCCGTACCTTGCAGGCCCAACTCTCCGAAAGGCGTCAGCAGGCCGTGTGGCGTATCTGACCCATAGCGCAGACCCAAGTCCAGACGGTCCGGCTGCCAGGATGTGCTTCGAGACCGCGCCATATCCATGCCTCCAACCCCGGTGTGTCCATCCGCTCCCCACAAGGCATCTACGCCGCTCTCGGCATT
>JAAXHV010000240.1:0-1511 GCA_012270695.1 Gammaproteobacteria bacterium
AACCGCTTCCCGACCCGCTGAACATGGCAATATCAGGTTGAAAGAGTACTAGTCAGTTTCCATGTTTTGCAAGATAGTCCTCTTTAATGAGCTGTTTCTTTACCTTACCGGAATCTTCACGCGGCAGGTGGTCAATGAATTCGTAGATCTTCGGGACCTTGAAGTCTGCCAGTCGGGACTTAAGGTACGCTGAGATTTCAGTTTTGTTCAACGACCCTCTTCTCTCTATAACGGCCACAAGTTTTTCACCGTATTCAGCGTCGGGGATGCCGAATACGGCGCAGTCGGCAACATTTTTTAGGGTGAGCAATTCCGCCTCTATTTCCGCCGGATATATATTGACGCCCGCGGAAATCACCATATCCGATTGGCGGGATGAAACATACAAAAAGCCCTCCTCATCCAAGTAACCAATATCACCCGTCACCAGGAAACCGTTTTGTTGCAAATCTGCACTCCTGTTATCAGCATTGAGATAGGAAATGCAATGTGTCCCCTCGTGTTTTACGCGGATTACGCCCTCTTCAAAAACGTTGCGCCTGTTTCCGTCCACATCACGAATTTCTATCTCGACGCCAGGCGCAGGACACCCCACCGTGCCCTCGTGCTGCAGCCATTCAGCAGAGCTGCAACAGGTGATAATACCTGTTTCCGTCATGGCGTAATATTCGTAAATCACCTCTCCCCACCAGTTGATCATGGCTCTTTTCACACCCGCGGGGCACGGCGCCGCGCCGTGGGTTACGTGGACCAGGGAATCAAGTCGATACCTGCCCCGGACATCATCAGGCAAATCCAGTAGCCGGACAAACATGGTAGGCACCAGGTGCAGGTGGGTGATTTCATATTGCTCTATCAAGGCCAACAAGCCTTCCGCGCTGAAGCGCGCAGTGAGGATAAGCGTTCCGCCGGATTGCAAGACCAGGTTGGCGTATCCGTTCGGCGCAGAATGGTACAATGGCCCTGTCATTACCGAACAGACAGGAGTTTTATCGAAACCCCAGGCATACCTGGTCCTGGCGCTGATACCGGCTGCAATGTCAGGGGTTACATTTTTGCGCAACACGGCCTTCGGTCTGCCACTGCTGCCGGAAGTATAAAACAAGGGGAAGCTGAATTTTTTATCTGACGCGGCAGACTGAGGACTCTGTTCAATCCAGTCGGACCAATCGAGGAAGCCAGGCTCAAGCCCTTCCCCGCTACCCGCAATACCATAGCTGTCCAGGATCTCGTCGGGTGTGGTTACCACAATCACCGGGGTCCGGCGTACTACCTCTACCAGTTCCCGGGTCAATAAATCGGAATGGATAATCACTGCCTTCACCTGACAGTCGGTCAGGATGAAATCAACCTCCGCCGGCTTCAAATGCCAGTTGACAGGGACTACGTCAAAACCGAGATAGTGAGCTGCCTCGTGGATAATAAAATAAGGGATATCATTTCGCAAAATTACGGCAACAGCATCATTCTCCCCGATACCCAGGGATCGCAAGCCACCGGCAACGCGTCTT
>JAAXHV010000240.1:1529-2009 GCA_012270695.1 Gammaproteobacteria bacterium
AAAGCGGCGGCCGTAGTCGCCGCGCCGGCGGGTTCAACCGCCAGTTTCATATGTTCAAACAAAATCGTTGCGGCGGCCGCAAGCTCATCATCTGACACCAGAACCAGGTCATCCAGTGAACGCTCGCACAGGGCATAGCAGTAATCGGCGGTAAACGGTGGGGCCAGGCTGTCAGCTATCGTTGATATCTCCGTCAGGCCCTGCGCCGAACCCGCTTCAAGGCTCTTCTTCATCACGGCTGCTCCTTCTGGTTCGACCCCATAAACCTTGCATTTTGCATTCAACAGCCCGGTCACCGCTCCCACGCCGGAACATAGTCCGCCACCACCGACAGGCACGACTACGGCGTCCAGTTCCTTTACTGCATCATGTAATTCAAGACCACATGTTCCGGTTCCTTCCGTCACTCTGAAACCGTCGAACGGATGAATAAAAGTCCGTCCCTCTTTTTCCACAATTTCCTCAACCATCCTGAAACCA
>JAAXHV010000240.1:2055-5189 GCA_012270695.1 Gammaproteobacteria bacterium
CGGGCCGCGTAGGCAGCGGCTATGGCGTGGTTGCCCGCACTCATGGCGGTGATACCCCGGGCGATCTGGTCAGGCGAAAGGGCCAGCGTATTATTGACCGCGCCGCGCGCCTTGAACGTACCGGTCCGTTGAAACAATTCCAGTTTTAAATAAATTTCCGTATCTGTTCCAAGCCGGGAGGCAACCGTATCTCCCTCCCAATGGAACGTCGGTGTTTTACGGATATATGGCTTCAGTCTTGCGGCAGTTAAGCGGAATTCTTCAAGTGTGGGTGAAATATGGTCGCGATGTGCAAGGCTCATTGTAGTTTTACTTAAGCGGCGAGATACGATCCGCCCTGACCTGTTTCGGTGTGACGCCAAAGTATTTCCTGAATGCCGTGATGAAATTACTCGAGTACTCATAGCCTACACTCATGGCTATCTGGGTAATTGTCATTTCTGTATTTGCCAGCAGATCACAGGCCTTTTCCATTCGGGCGCGGTGTAGATAATTATGCACTGTCGTGCCCACGGCCTGTCTGAAAACCCGCATTAATTGAGTTTCATTCCAGGACAGGGTCTTGGCCAGTTCATTGATGGTGGGCGCTTTCGACAGGTCATTGTCAAGAATTTCACATATTTCTGCGACACGTTTAATATCTTTTTGCCGAAGTGGGGTTTTGTCCGTTCCGGTGTCCGACCACATTTTTGATAACTGGTCCAAGGTGTAACAAAGTAATTCCAGAGTCTTGGCTTCAATCTGCAACTGTCGTAATCGTCCCGTAAACTTCATCTCAAACAAGGATTTTACTGCCGAGATCATCTCAGGACGCATGCTCACCGCATAGTAATACATGTCCTTCTGCTCACCATACAGGAACTGCTCCAGGGGAGTAGACATCAGCAGTGACGTGCCGGAAATAATTTCTTCCAGAAAAAGCGGTTCACATAGCAGGGTCACCGATTGCTCGTGCTGGTGCGCGGGAAAACACTCGACCTTCTTCATACTGGACGGTTGGATCAGAACACCGAAGGTCATAGGGTCTACCGGTTCCAGTTCACCACCCTCGACGCCTATCTCACTGCTGCCGCTGTAACGGAAATGGAACTTGACCACGTCCCCGCTTTCATTCAGATCACTGTGGGCATAATCATGTTCCACATCGCCGATCAGGACAGCCAGACCCTTCCTGACAATGCAGATGTCCTTAATGCCGTGTGTCTCCGGCGCGGGCGTCGCCAGTCTCAATCCAAAATGACGATCGTAAGGCTGCTGATCCAGCGGCGCGTATTTTGGGGGGATATCCGTGAGCAGCACAGGCGCGTCATTATCCTGTTTGACGCCAGGCACCGTGTCAGGTTTGTTTTCAGGCATTGATAAAACTCCGCAATTCAGTTTTGCACAATCATAGTCGGCATCCCGGCCAAACGAATAATTTTTAACACTGAAAGCAGACTTTATTACATAATGACGCTCATTGACAAACCTGATTGTACGAGATTGACCATGTCCACTGACTTACGAAGAAGAGACGTATTACGCCAGCTTGGCGCCTTGGGCATATCAGGCACTATCGGTCAACTGTATTCAGGTTCGTTGTTCGCCGGACCGGGCAAAGCGGCAACAGGGCTGAACCGGTTGGTGGCGGGTGAGGTCATCAACCGGGAGGACGACCGATATGAGGCCTGGCGCAACAGCATGGTCTGGCACCTGAGAAAGCCTGATCGTTACCCGGATACGATCATCCGGGCGCAATCCGAGCAGGATGTCATCGCCGCGGTGAAATACGCCACCGACAACGGGCTTAAGGTGTCGGCCAGGAGCAGCGGTCATAATGCCACCGGCGCCGCGTTACGCGATGGCGGTGTACTGATTGACCTGGCATTGCTGCGTGACGTCGAAATCGATGCCGGTCAAAAAACTGCACGAATACAACCGGCGCTCTGGTCGGAGCAGCTTGTACGGGAGGCGGGCAAACACGGCCTTGCCTTCCCCGCTGCCCACTGTCCTACCGTGGCCCTCGGAGGATACCTGCTTGGTGGCGGCGCAGGCTGGAACCATGCTCATTGGGGGAGCGTCGCCTGTTACTCGATAAAGAGCGCCGATATCATCCTGGCCGGCGGCAGGAAGATTACAGCAAGTCCTGATTCGTATCCGGACCTGTTCTGGGCCCTACGTGGCGCTGGTCCCGGTTTTTTCGGGGTCGTCACAGGAATGGAATTACAGCTCTATCACCTGCCACAGGCTATACACACCAGTATGTATATTTCACCGCTCGATAACCTGCAGACCGTCGTCGATTCCCTTGATGATCTCAACAGTGTAAAGGATGAACGTGTTGAGATACTTGTCCTACTGATGCACAACCCACAGCCGCCTGAGGACACAAACCAGGCCAAAACATGTATGGTGGGCGTCAACGCGTTCGCCGATACTGAGGAAGAGGCAAAGACCATGCTGGCCCCGTTTGCGAACAGTGGGCTTGCCGCCGCCAGCGTCTTCAGGCTGGAGTACCAACCGGCCACGTTTGCAACGCTGTATAATCCGGAAAACGTCGATTCAGGTATAGGTCGTTACGCGGTCGATAACGTCTGGACCGATAATCCTAGTCAGGCCTTATTGTCGTTGGTGGAACACTTCAGGACCACACCGTCTACCCGCACACATGTATTATGCTCCTACGGGGTTAAACCGGAACTGCGTGCGGATGCCTGCTTCTCGCGTATCGCCAACCACTATGTGGCCAGCTACCTGCTCTGGAACGATGCAGAAGCCGACCGTACCAATCTTACCTGGCTGAAACGGGCAAACGACCTGCTGGAACCGTACAGCAAGGGGACTTACATCAATGAAATCGAGGCAACCCTGTTCCCGGAGAGAATTAAATCCTCTTTTTCCGAAGAGAGTTGGAAACACTTGGCCGAACTTCGTAAAAAATATGACCCTGATAACGTCTTTCATAGCTGGCTTAGCTACACGTAAAAATATTCGGGGTCAGAGTAAAACTCGTATGGTTTTACTCCGGCCCCAGATGTACAAGTCGTAGGCAAACCGAAGATGCATATCATAAATCTGATATCAGATTATCAATCTTCTTTAATTGGCATCTATTCAATGCTATAATAACATCATGAAAACTACTATTGATATTC
>JAAXHV010000241.1 GCA_012270695.1 Gammaproteobacteria bacterium
ATACGCGGAGGCGAGAATATCTATCCCCGGGAAGTCGAAGAGTTCCTGTATGGTCATGACAAGGTCCAGGACATTGCCGTATTCGGCGTCCCGGATGACAAGTACGGAGAACAACTCTGCGCCTGGATAAAACTTAAAGAGGGGCAGGAAGCAGACGAGGCCGAAATCAAGGCGTACTGCAAGGACAGGATCGCCCACCACAAGGCGCCGTATTATATCCGTTTTGTCGATGAATTCCCCATGACGGTCACCGGCAAGCTGCAGAAGTTCATCATGCGCGACAGGATGATCGAGGAGTTGGGTCTCACTCTACAGGAAACCGCCTAGCCAGAGACCAGCTCTCACCTGGTGAAAAATTCACAACTCACAGGAGTTACGATATGAATACAAGCGCTATACTCTGTCCCATGGTCGCATTGGCATGGTGGACTATTGCCATTTTCATGCTGATTCCCTATCGGCGCCTGAATCCGTCGTTAAACAAAGGCGTCAGGCTCGCTGACTACATCGCAGGTGAGCCGGACGAGCTGCCCTCTTATGTTTCGTTGCCAAATCGAAACATCATCAACCTGTTCGAAGTGCCAGTCCTGTATTACGTTTCCTGCACAATACTGTTCATCACCGGTAGCGTCAACAATCTGGTTGTCGGTCTTGCATGGGGCTACTTCGGTTTGCGCATCGTACATAGCCTGATCCATGTAACCTATAACAATGTAACTCATCGCGCTACAGTGTTCGGGCTCAGCGCTGTCGTCCTGGTCGTTTTGATGGTAGAGATGACCAGAGCTGTGTCTACCCTTTAGCCCTTCATCTGAACCAGAAGCCATGAACTCCGCAGCAGGACGACCGCCTATCCTTTTGCTGATTGCTGCTTCTTCGTTGTCTCCTTTCGCCTTGACCGTGTGTGCGCCCGCGCTGCCGATGCTCGGCCGCGAGTTTGATCTCCCCGGTTCTACTATACAGTTCGCAGTTTCCATCTTTCTACTGGGTTTGATGCTAGCCCAACCTGTCCACGGTGTGCTGGCTGATCGTTATGGGCGCCGCTCGGTACTGCTTTGGAGTTTCAGCCTGTTTACGCTCTCCAGCATGGCCTGCGGTTTGGCCAATAGCATGCCTTTGCTTGTCATTTTCCGTTTCCTGCAGGCATCTGGTATTGCCGCCAGTTTCGTTGTTGCACGGGCTATCATTCAGGATATGTGTGACGATGATGATGACGCTGCCCGTTATACGGCTTATCTTGCCGGTGGCATGGCTATCTCACCCATGTTCGCGCCGGTGTTGGCGGGCTACCTGATCGAGGTGTCGGGTTGGCGCATGATCTTTCATGTTACCACAGGATTAGCCCTGGCCGTTCTTGCCTGGCTGTTGCTGGTCTTGCCGGAAACCATCCGCCAGGTACAGTCAGTCGGTAACGCCTTCAGTCAAATGGGGGGTAACATCGCCGAGTTGCTTAAATCCAGACTGTTTCTGGGTTATTCTTTGATAATCTGTTTTATTAATGCCATTTTCTTTGCATTCCTTACCAGCGCCCCCTTGTATTTCCAGGAGCAGCTGCACGTCGAGCCGGCGCTTTTCGGCATTTACATGGGTGTCTGCGCATTCACTTACATCTGCGGCACATTCAGCAGCAGTGTGCTGATCCAGCGCCGTGGTATGCAGCATACGTTGCGGCTGGGAGTTGTCGGCACCTTCTTCAGTGGCCTGCTTGTCACGCTGGCGTTTGTGTTTTTTGGCAATAGCGTCTTCATGATCCTCGTGCCATTCATGCTGCTGTTCGCATTTACCGGAGTGGGTAATCCTCCTGCCTTGAGCGCTGTGCTTATGAACCATCCGGACAAGGCCGCGACTGCCTCGGGGTTATCCAACAGTATGACCGTGGGAACGGGGGCCCTGGCAACTGCGCTGACTGCGCTGGTTTATAATGACACCGCCCTGAGTTTGTCCCTGCCGATGATAATACTGGTTACTTTGCCTGCCCTGACATACCTGCTCCTGGTGAGAAATCGGGGCTAGCCGATGGCAGACAGCGACCTGAGAAATGCGGGTTATACCCTGTTGCTGTACGTCATGAAAGTACGGTAAAGCCAGGGAATGACGAAAAGCGTCAGCCCGGTGGAGAATGCCAGCCCCCAGACAATGGTGGTTGCAACGTTGCCCCAGATGACTGACTTGCCGGCAAGCCCTGCGGCCAATGAAAATAATCCTGCGATGGTAGTCAGGGAAGTAATGAGAATAGGGATCACCCGTCGCTTGGCGGCATATATGGTGGCATGCAGTAAGCTCATGCCGTTTTCCAGACGCGTATTTGCCGCTGATATCAGTACGATGGCAGAGTTGACCGAAATCCCGAACAAGGCAACGATGCCATACATGGTGAACAGGCTCAACGGGTTTTGCGTCACCAGCAGCCCGAGGGTGACGCCGGTGAATGCCAGCGGCACGCTGGCAATGACCATAAAAGGCTGAAAGTAGCTACGGAATTGCGTTCCCAGGATAATGTAAATAATACCCAGACCAAGCAGCGCCAGTAGCCGGAGCGCATCCAGGCTTTCCCTGATATCATCCATTTCCCCGGTCAAATCCAGCAACAGGGTAGGATATTTATCCTGTATCCTGGCCCAAGCGTCCCGGATCAGGTTATTGGCTTGTACGGTATTGATTTTGTCCTTGTCCAGATCACTTTCCAATGCTATCGCCCGGTGAAAATTGTAATGTCGAATGTTTTGCTGCCCGTTGCCCGTAGTGCCATAGACCAACTCACTCAAAGGGATGGATTGCCCCTCGTCCAATGAGATCGTCTGCGCCATCAAGTTGTCGATACTGTTTATGCCATCTGTTTTTGCGAGTACCCTGACTTTCACTTCTTCGCCCCGATCGTGGAAATCTGTCACGATTTCACCATCCACGTAAGTTTGCAATACCCGACTGATGGTGGTGGGGTCCAGGCCTGCCCGTTGTATCGCCTCACCGTCAAGCCGTAATGCCAGTTCCGGATTCCCGGGGCGATAATCCATGGTAATGTCCCGGTACTCCGGTTGCGATTCAAGGAACTCCCGCAACTCCATGGCCGCCGGCAACAGGTTCGCATAGTCATCTCCCAGAATTTTAACACTCACAGGCTTTCGCGTCGGCGGCCCGTCCGTTAGTTCCTGGACGGATATATCTATGGGTCCGGGTATATTTTTGACGCGTTTTCTGACTTCATCAGTAATGACTGTAACATGACGCCCCCCATGGGTTTGCGGTTTCAGGCTGAACAGCACCTGCCCAATGGTATCGCCAAACAATGGCTCCATCTGGGTGAACTGTTGCCCGGCAACAGCGACGGAGGCGCTCAGCTCGCCAGGCAAAAATGTTTTCAAGGCTGCCTTTTCAACTATCGATAATACCCGGTTGGTGTCTTCCAGGGATGAACCCTGTGGCATTTCTATATTCAGGTAAAACAGCCGTTGCAGATCATCTTCAAAAAAATTGACTCGAATCTGACCGCTCTTCAGTGCGCCGACAGCCAGAAAGAAAACCAGCAGAATCGCCACCAGGGTAATCAATGGGTGTCGCAAGGAGCGCAACAACGTCTTAACGTAGCTTCTGCGGATCCACCTGGTGACAGCCACCCTCTTTCGTTGCACGCTTCCGGGCCTGGAAAAATCGGTCTTTACTGCCAGCACGTGGGCAGGCAATATCCAATATGCCTGTAACAAGCTGGCTATCAGGGCAACGGTAACGACCAGCGGGATAACCTTCATAAAATCTCCCAGTACGCCCGGTAACAGCATCAGTGGCAGAAACGCGGCGATGGTGGTTAACACCGAAGTGGTCACTGGAGCGAATACTTCTTCAAGTGAATCGATAATGCTGCTGATTCCTGTAAAACCTCGGTGCAGTCGGTAGTAAATGGCTTCAACGACCACTACGGCATCATCGACGATCATGCCCAGCGTAATCACGATACCGAGCAGCACCGTATTACTCAGGGAAAAACCCAGCGCGTCGATCAACAGGAAGGTACCGGCAAGGGTGAAAAAAATACCGATACTGGTCAAAAAAGCAATACGTGAACCCAGGAATACCCAAGTAACCAACAATACGAAAAAAAAGCCGATCAAAGCGTTATCCTGCATCAGACCGAGGGACTTGCGGGTAGCACCTGTCTGATCATCCACCAGAAAAATTTCCACCCCGGTTACGTGTTTGAAGCGGTTGCGCTCCTCTATGTATTGATTGATGCGGTCAACCAGTTCCAGCACATTGGTATCCGGCTGTTTGGTAATGGCCAGTAGGGCAGCCGGAGCTCCGCGAAAAGTGACCTTTGTCTGGGGTTCTTCCCTGGTACGGATCAGCTCAGCCAGGGACCCAAGCGGAACGACTTCTCCGGTAGCTGTGATAATGGGCATGTCCCGCAGGACCGACGGATCAGGGTCCGTGCTTTGCAAACGTATTACCCATTTGCCGTCCGCGGTTTCCAGGTCGCCGGCAGATATGTCACGAAAATAAGAACGAACAGTCCTGGCAATATCCGCGGGCGTGATTCCCAGTCCCTCAAGGCGCTCCGGGATAAAAATCACGTGCAGCTCCGGGTCGGAACGTCCCACAACTGTGACGCGATCCGACCCTTCGATCCGTTCCAGGACCTTGGTAATGTTGAGCGTTTGCTGGCTGAGATTTTCATCGTCACCAGGGCTGGTGACCACAACCATAGCGGTGGGATAAGCGTTGGAGCTGCTGATCTCATACACGACCGGATCTTCAGCTTCCTCCGGGAGTTCATCGAGGTAGGTGTTTTGCACTTCTCGCCTTAGCTCGGCGATGCGTTTGTCAAAAGTTCTCTGGTCGAGTTCGTTGAACCGCATCAGAATACTGGATACCCCTTCCCGACTGGTGCTGATCGCAAATTTAATATCCCTGACGTTGTTCCGCAAAGCATCCTCAAGGGGGTCAGTCACCCGGCGTTCCACGTCGGTGGCAGCGGCGCCAGGGAATACGGTAAAAATAGTGACCCAGTTCAAATTGATTTCCGGAATTTTGCTCCTGGGCATTTGTAAATAAGTGGCAAACCCAAACACAATGACCAGGACAAAAGTCAGGTTTGCCAATACGTGGTTGGAGATCAACTTACGGAAAAGATTCATATTTGCGGGTTTCAGGGAATCACTGAAATGGTCTGCGAATCTCTTAACGCGTGTTGTCCTTCCGTGATAAGCAGCGTATCCGGCGCCAGATCTATGGGTGTTGGTCGGCCCGGTTGTGCGTCGGAAATGATTTTGAACCGGGCTTTGCCCTGCTTGGCAAGAAAGACTCCAAAACTGTCATTGCGGCGCACCAGAAGCTTGCCAGGCACGTGCGGACGCTCGTCGCGCCAGACGAGTCTGCCGGCCGCTCCGGGCAGTGCTGACTCATCAACAAACAGCAACCGGACCTCCTGATTTCGGGTTCGGGTATTGATCGCCGGCACTGTCGTTCGTATTTTTACCGGGTACCGCCCTGCCGAATCTTCAAAATACAACGCGCTGATATGGTTGACCTGGTCCACGTCTCCGATTGGAAGTTGGGCGGACACCTCCAGTTGTTCAAAATCCACGATTTCAAACAGTTTTGTTCCCTCTTTGGCGAAGTCGCCCACGGCGCCGATTCGGGCCGTGATGACAGCCCGGTAGGGACTTTTTAACAGACAGTGGGAGACATCGGTTTCCGCTTCCTTGAGGCTTGATAATGCAGCCTCACGATCGGCGTGTAATACCGCAAGCTCGGCTTCCCTTTGGTCCAGCAGTTCTTCGGTTACCGTCTTGCTTTCTATCAGTTTCCTGGTTCGTTCCAGACGGCGCTCCGCTAACTTTATACGCGCTTGCAAGGAGGCGATGCGAGCTTTCGTTTGTTGCGCTGCCAGATCATAATAAGTACAATCCAGCCGCGCCAGCACGCTACCTGCCTCGACCACTTCGCCGACTTTGACGAAAATCTCTTCCACCCGTGCTTTGATCTGCGTTGAAAGTAACGTGTTGTTCAGACTGACGACGGTGGCAGGCGCGGACTTTTGTGGATAGACAGCAATGTCGGCCAGACGCGCAGTTTTCACCAGGTTAGCCGTCTGTGCATTGATCAGGGGCGAGAACACCAGGAACAGACATGTAAGAAAAGCCAGCGGGGTACAGAGACGAGGTTTGTTGCTCATTATTTTAGCCATTACCTGATCAGCACACCCGCATTTGTTGATGATACTGGATTCGGCCCATGTAGTAAACGTGCGCCATTTTTAATGCTCCATGTTTAAAACACGCCGGCAGGTTTTCAGGCTGTGTATTATGCAGTTGAAGTAGTTGCATGTTTGACAGCGTTGCGTCACTGATTATAAGATTTTGGAAAAAACAGATGCCAGCCATGACTAAAAAACTGCCTCCTGGCCCTAAAGGCACAGGTGTCCTGAATGTGCTGCGGCGTGTCCGGGACCCCTTAGGGTTTCTCTTTTCATTACATGAACAATACGGGGGGATTGTCTGCTTCCCGACTTTTTTCCGCAGAACATGCGTGGTGTTTGATGCCGATTTGATTAATGAGGTGCTCTCAGCACAACATTCATCATTCGAGAAGGGGCCTTTTGCCAAGTCCCTGGTAGAAAATCCAACAACGGGAACAGCGGAAGGAAAGGAGCACCAGCGCATGCGAAAGCTGGTGAGGCCACTCTATCTCAGGAATGCCCTGGAGGGGTACGGCAAGATCATGGTAGAAGCAGCAGGGCGATTACAGGAACATTGGCGTGATGGTGACACCGTGGACATTGCGACCAATATGCACGTTATGTCTCAAAACGTGGTATCCAGAACTTTTTTTGGGCAAGACACGACTTTTGACCCGAAACTCGTCGAGGAAATGGTACGCTCGGGTGGATGGTTGCTGATTCTTACCATGTTGCCGTTCAGGAAGCTGATTGAACACTTGCCGCTACCGCATAATCGGCGTCTTGAGGAGCAGTATGCAGCGTTTGACCAGGTGGTTTACGACCTGATCAAGAGAGCCCGCAACCAGGACGAAGAGCGCACCGACCTGGTATCGTTGCTGACTAACGCGCGGGATGAAGAAGGCATTGAGCAGCCTTTGAACGACAGGGAAATCAGGGATGAAACTCTTATCCAACTCTTTGCCGGATATGAAACGGTAGCAAACTCCATGGCCTGGTGTTTTTACCATCTCAGCCGGAATCCGGCAGCGCGAGAACGCATGGAGCAGGAAATCGACGAGGTTCTGGGTGGCAGGCTGCCTACCCCCGCGGATCACTCGAAACTGGTTTACACCCGCGCTGTTTTCGACGAGTCGCTGCGTCTGAATCCCCCTCTCTATGTTGTTGGCCGCAGGGCCGTTGAGGATTGCGTTATCGGCGGCTATGACATTCCCAAGGGAACAGTGGTCCAGCCTGTTCTGTTGGCTCCTCACCTGAAAGAGAAATACTATCCCCAGGCCGATGAGTTCAAGCCGGAGCGCTGGCTCCAGGGAGTTAAGGCGCGACCAAAGAATGCCTACCTGCCGTTCTCGAGCGGTCCCCGGGCCTGTATTGGTTCGAATTACGCCAGGTTGGAAGCGATAACGACACTGGTCACCGTCAGCCAACGCTGGCGGCTCGAAGTTATTTCGGATGATCCTCCGGAAGTCAGCGCGCTGATCTTATACCGGTTTAAACATGGTCTTCCGGTAAGGCTGCACAAACGCAAGTCAGCGCCTCTCGAAACGTCAGCTTAAGTATCGGGATGAAGCGGGTTACCACCATCCCGCCGGTTTTCGTCGTCGGCACCGGGCGCTGTGGTTCGACGATGATATCCAAGGTGTTGAACCGTCACCCGGACGTGCTTAGCCTGTCCGAGTTCTTCGGCTTCCTCGAATTGAAGTGGTGCGTCTATCGCAGACGCAGCGGAGAGCAGATGTGGGACTTCTACAGCCGGCACCGAAACCGCACGCGTCTCATGTTGCGCGGGCACTACGAGGAATTGCTTTATCCGTTTGATAATGAGGACGCCCGCTATACGCGGCGTAACTTACCTCCTATCCTGTGTACTACGCTCCCGAATCTCACCAGCCGTCACGAGGAGCTGTTCGATGAGCTCAGACCCTTTGTCCAGGCGCAGCCAAAGCAACGGCCGGCAGACCACTTCAGAAGTCTTTTCGAGTGGTTGTGTGAGCGCTTTGGACGGAAAATATGGGTTGAACGTTCCGGCACATCGTTGATGCTCGTATCGAAACTGATGCATGAGTTTCCTGACGCACGCTTCATACACATATATCGCGATGGACGGGAAGTAGCCATATCGATGAGCCGGCATTATCTTTTTCGCACCATCCTGGCCAACGTGATGCTGTTGCGGCGCTTCGGTGTTGACACCATCAAGATGATGGCTAACGGGAGACGCTGGCAGAAAATCAATCCCTGGTTGGAGTTGTTGGCAAACGGGCTGATAAATCCGAGCTGGCTGCCTTATGATAAAGCGGCGTTGTCTGACTATGCGGCATTCTGGCAGGTACAGATCGACATGACTCATGACCTTTTCAGCCAGCTTCCGGCCACCAGGTTGCTGAATATCAGGTTTGAAGACATGCTTGCACAGCCGGAAGAGCAACTTCAACGCCTGATTCGCTTCATCGACCCGTCACTGGAAAATAAGACCTGGTTGCAGGAGGTGTCAGGGATCCCGCGCCCGGTACAGCCGAAGTTTGAACAGCTCGGTGACTATGACAAAGCCGCGATCATTGCGGCATGCCGTGCCGGATTGGAAAGTCTCGACTACCCGGTCTAATACTCGATTGACTGCTCCACCCTGACATGGTCCGGCAACTGGTACTTGATATCGTCCAGCATGGACGCTTCGAGTAAAAAAACAAAGTTTTGGCCGCGCCACTTATTGGCAAAGTCCGGAGCCGCCTTATGAGACAAACCGTACATTTGGCGTAGCAATCGCAGGGTCTGCAGAAACCCTGCAGTATTACATTTTGGTAACGCCAGCTTGTCCGCCAACTCGTTGCCAAGTACCGCGCGGGAGACCCGGAATACATGCTTCAGCATTTTTTCCTGGTCTGCCGGGTGGATCTTACCCGCAATCTCAGGTAAAGCCCGCACCAGGGCATTGGCAATCATCGCCGATTCCTTCGATGGTGGCGGTTCGCATATCCCGGCGATTTTTAGAAATTCACGGGTTTTGGCCTCGTCACCCTCGAACAACAGGGCTTCGGGGGTCCCGACCAGGTAGGAGGCGTAACGCCAGATTTGCATGAAGCTATTGCGCGTCTTCTTGTTCATGCGCGCCCCGAGTTTGCGCGCGTTCTCCAGCATGGTAGCGGAGAAGTTCGCGGAAGCAAGCCCCTGGTGAGCGGCGCTGATTGGCTCACCCCAACTTGCTGCGTTCCAATCTTCCGATTCCCGAATCAGCTTCCTGAGCCGCGCATGCACCAGCCGGATGCGCACAGACAAACGCCAACCGTCCCCCTGGTCCACCAGCGCGCCAGGGAGCATAATTTCAACAAAGTGCCTGGTATTTTGTCTTATCCGCCGCAGGCCAAAATCGCTGACCACCCGGCCGGTTGCATGGAATGACTTAGCGATCAGGCTGGCAGCATTTTGCACCGTGACCAGGAAAAATGCAGGTATAAACAAATCCGAATGTTCGTGGAAACTGCGACGGCCTGCCTCGAATTTCTCCGGTTCCAACCAGGCCGGTGGTTGTTTCATCTCCTCAAAAAAATCACGCAGACTCTTCGGCGCCTGCGCTAAAACCTCTTCATTTCCCTGCATCCCAGCCATGATGAACCTGTGTTCCTGTTGCTGGGTTAAATCTGCCAACTCCTCCATCAGGGAGTCGGCTATGGGGTCACCAACAGTTATATGCTCGATATATGTTTCAGCGAGTCCGGGATTCAGCTTTTTTGCCTTTTCGTACCCGTCCTCAAAGGCAGTGGGCACTGTCAAGTTGGAATTGTCAGAGATAAATCCTGCCATTTCTACGTCTAGTTGGTTGCCTTCACGCTGATTAGTTCAATATATTACCCCCCCCCCCGATTTTCCAGTCTCTCCGACAGCAGTTGGTTGACCTGTTTCGGGTTGGCCTTGCCTTGAGATTTTTTCATCACCCGGCCGACGAAATAGCCGATCATTTTCCCCCGTTTTTCCGGCGCCGCGCTGCGGTATTGCTGCACTTGCGCACTGTTTTCGGCGATGACCTCATCCACCAGCCGGCCTATTGCACCGCTATCGGTAAGCTGTTTCAATCCCTGCTTTTCGATGACATCATCGACCCCGCCGGCGCCATCCCATAAGGCTTCAAAAACCTGCTTGGCGATTTTATTTGAGATGGTGCCGTCGGCAATGCGCGTTACCAGTCCAGCCAGCATCGCCGCGTTTACCTTGCTGTGATTGATGGCGATATTTTCACGATTCAAAGCGGCTCCCAGTTCCCCCATGATCCAGTTTGCAACCGGTTTGGCCTGACCGGGAGCGGCGGCGACGGCAGCCTCAAAATAGTCCGCGCTGTCCTTGTTCGCGACCAGGTAGCCGCTGTCATATTCCGACAGGCCGTATGTTTCAATGAACCGCTGTTGTTTCTGTTCCGGCAACTCCGGCAGTTGCTTCCTGACGGCTTCAATATAGTCATTATCAATGACTACAGGGGGAAGGTCCGGGTCGGGGAAATAGCGGTAATCATTTGCTTCTTCCTTGCCTCGCATCGAACGGGTTTCATTTTTTTCCGGGTCGAACAAGCGGGTTTCCTGCACCACCTCATTACCGGATTCGACAAGCTCTACCTGCCGGCTGATTTCAAAATTTATCGCCTGCTCAACAAAGCGGAATGAATTGATATTTTTTGTCTCCGTGCGGGTTCCCAACCGGGTTTCGCCTTCCGGCCTGATCGATACGTTGGCATCACAGCGGAATGAGCCCTCCTGCATGTTGCCATCAGAGATATCCAGGTAACGGACCAGGGAATGGATCTTTTTCATAAGCGCGACCGCTTCTGCGGCAGAGCGTAAATCGGGTTCGGATACGATCTCGATCAGCGGGGCGCCGGCGCGATTCAGGTCAATCGCGGTAAACCCGGCAAAACCCTCGTGGATGGATTTGCCGGCGTCTTCTTCCAGGTGCGCCCTGGTGATACCGATTTCCCTGGTTATGCCGTCAAGCTGTATCCGTATTTTTCCGGCGCTGACGACAGGCAATTCATACTGGCTGATCTGGTAACCTTTGGGCAGGTCCGGGTAAAAATAATTTTTTCTTGCAAATACGGAGCGTTTTGCAATGCTGGCATCGATAGCGAGGCCGAATTTGACCGCCATCCGTATCACTTCCTCGTTGGCTACAGGCAGTACGCCGGGAAGTCCCAGGTCAACGGCACATGCCAGGGTGTTGGCGGTCGCGCCGAACCGGTTGGCCGCGCCCGAGAAAATTTTGCTCTGCGTAGCCAATTGCACGTGCAGTTCAAGACCGATGACGGATTCCCATTGCATGGTGACTACCAGCCTCCTGGTATCTGTTTGTGCCAGTCGGTCATCTGCTGGTACTGGTGAGCGACATTCAACAGCCTGGCTTCATGGAAATAATTACCGATGATCTGCATACCGATCGGCAGACCGAGGCTGAACCCCACCGGGATTGAAATGGCGGGCAATCCGGCGAGATTGACGGATACGGTATAAATATCGGACAGGTACATGGCTACCGGATCATCGATGCGGGAACCCAAGGGAAATGCGGTTGACGGAGTCGTGGGCGTTATGATGACGTCCACCCGGTCCAGCGCAGCGCGAAATTCATCCCGCAACAGGCGCCTCAACTTTTGCGCTTTCAGGTAATAGGCATCGTAGTATCCTGCGGACAACACGTAAGTTCCAATCATGATCCTGCGTTTGACCTCATTGCCGAAACCCTCGCTGCGGGAACGACAAAACAGGTCTTTGATATCCTCAGGATCCGTGCATCGATGGCCAAAGCGCACGCCATCGTAACGGGACAGGTTTGAAGAACATTCGGCGGAGGCGATTACATAGTAGACCGGGATGGACAATTCGGTATGGGGCAATTCGATGTCGATAATTGACGCGCCTTCCTGTTCGTACAAATTCAACGCGGCTGTGAGCGCGTCGGCGACGGGTTGTTCCAGTCCGGCGGAAAAATATTCCCTGGGCAGGCCGATCTTCAGCCCCTTGATATCGTTATTTAAAGCATCCAGGTAATTGTCGACCCGGACATTGGCGCAAGTCGCGTCCCTGGGGTCGAACCCGGACATGGCGGACAACAGCATGGCCGCATCCTGCGCGGTTTGCGTGATGGGACCACCCTGGTCCAGACTGGAGGCATAAGCGACCATGCCGTAACGGGAGACACGCCCATAAGTGGGTTTCAACCCGGTCACACCGCATAATGCTGCCGGTTGCCTGATTGAGCCACCCGTATCCGTAGCAGTCGCCGCCGGCACCAGCCTGGCGCTGACTGCGCAAGCCGAGCCACCGGAAGAACCGCCCGGCACCCGCTGATGATCCCACGGATTTTTGACGGGGCCGTAATAACTGGTTTCGCTGGACGACCCCATGGCAAACTCATCCATATTGGTCTTTCCGATCATGACGCTCCCTGCGGCATCGATCCTTCCTGTGGCGGTTGCGCTGTAGGGAGCAACGAAGTTATCCAGCATTTTTGATGCGCAACTCGTTTTGAAACCTGCAGTGCAAAAAATGTCTTTGTGCGCAATGGGCATGCCTGTTAAAGGTCCGGCCTCACCGGCGGCGATCAGCCGGTCTGCCACTTTTGCCTGTTCAAGCGCATATTCAGGAAACAGCGAAATGAAACAGTTCAGCTCATCGTTAAATTGTTCAGTCCGGTGCAGACAGGATTTGACCAGGTCGATACTGCTGATTTCCCGTCCTTGCAGCAAGCGGGATAATTCCGCAAGCGTATATCCAATCATACGTTACTCTACGAATTTGGGCACAATGTAATACCCGTCCTCTGTCAGCGGCGCGATTTTCTGGAAGCTGTCCCGCTGGTCTTCTTCCTTTACATCGTCAGGCCGCAACTGCGTGTCGATTTCCAGCGGATGCGCCAGCGGCTCAATAGCAGTTGTGTCGACTGCCTGCATTTGTTCGACCAACGCAAGGATATCAGCCAGGTCCTTTGCATAACCGGCTATAGCCCGATCTTCTATGGTTAACCTTGCCAGCCAGGCAATATTTTGTATCTGTTCTTTCTCAAGCAGCATAAAATTTCTGATTTCTTTAAAGCAATGGCAATCTATCATATTTCCCGACTTGCCCAAAATACACGTCACTGTTAAAGTTACATCTTTTAAATGAGTCAAAAGGAATGTTAAACAGGTTAAGGGGGTTTTTCTCCAGCGATTTGTCCATTGACTTGGGTACCGCCAATACCCTGATCTATGTTCGCGGCAAAGGTATCGTCCTGAACGAACCATCAGTGGTTGCCGTCGGGAAAACCGAGCATGGGGCAGTCAATATGAAGGCAATCCGCGCAGTCGGTCGTGCGGCCAAGAGCATGCTTGGACGAACACCTGAGCATATCAAGGCAATAAGGCCGCTGAAAGACGGGGTAATCGCTGATTTCACTCTAACCGAAAAAATGTTGCAGTATTTCATTCACTCAGTCCATGGCGATACCTTTTTCAAACCCAGCCCCAGGGTGCTGATTTGCGTCCCCTGCGGCTCGACCCAGGTGGAGAAAAGAGCAATTCGCGAATCCGCCTTAGGCGCAGGCGCAAGAAAGGTGTACCTGATAGAAGAACCCATGGCTGCCGCTATGGGCGCGGGGATGCCGGTAGGTGATGCGAGCGGCTCAATGATACTGGATATAGGCGGCGGCACCACTGAAGTCGCTGTCATTTCCCTGAACGGCATCGTTTATGCGGCTTCGGTACGCATTGGAGGTGACAAATGCGACGAGGCCATCATCAATTACGTACGGCGGAATTATGGCACCCTGATCGGTGAAGCGACCGCCGAAAATATAAAAAAGACCATCGGTTGCGCTTTTCCCCCGGATGAGGTTAACGAAATGGAAATCAGGGGACGCAACCTGGCCGAGGGAATACCTCGCAGTTTTACCATAAGCAGCAATGAAATACTGGAGGCATTACAGGAGCCGTTGTCAGGGATAGTCGATGCGGTTAAAGATGCCCTGGAAAAAACACCGCCCGAATTGGGTTCAGACGTGGTCGAACGGGGTATCGTGTTGACCGGCGGTGGCGCCTTGTTGCAGGACCTGGACCAACTGTTGATGAAGGAAATAGGATTATCTGTTATCGTTGCCGAAGA
Organism: Gammaproteobacteria bacterium; assembly: GCA_012270695.1. Taxonomy (GTDB): domain Bacteria; phylum Pseudomonadota; class Gammaproteobacteria; order Eutrophobiales; family Eutrophobiaceae; genus JAAXHV01. The sequence goes on from JAAXHV010000241.1 coordinate 14,293, forward strand.
TCCCTTGACCTGTGTCGTACGCGGCGGCGGCCGCTTCATTGAACTGCTTGATGAATATGGCGACGAGATACTGGTTTTTGAATAATCTGTAACAAGGAGTAACAGCCAATTACCACATTATTTGTAAAAAGCCTCTCATCACACGCAAAGATTATTATCTGTGTGCTGTTGTCGATAGTCCTGATGGTGGTTGATCACAAGAACGGCCACCTGGAATTTACTCGTACTGCCATTTCAACCGTTGTTTATCCACTCCAATATGCAGCGAGTTTGACTGCCGATGTGCCTCGACAAATTTCATTACTCATGGTAACCAGGCAAGCGTTACAGGATGAGAATGAAAAGCTGCGCGAAGAACAACTTTACTTGTATTCCAAGCTGCAACGGGTTGCAACACTGGAAGATGAAAACCGACGCCTGCGGGCATTGCTGGAGTCGTCGGTTGAGTTTTATGAACGGGTGTTGGTGGCGGAACTGGTCGGCGTTGAACTGGAACCTTTCCGCCAACAGATGATAATCAACAAGGGACTGACAGACGAGGTGTTCAACGGCCAGCCCGTTGTCGATTCAGGTGGCATCATGGGACAGATAATCCACGTGTCTCCGTTTTCGAGCACCGTGTTGTTAATCACCGACCCGAGTCACGCAATACCGGTACTGGTAAATCGCAATGGCCTGCGTTCCGTAGCGGTTGGTCTCGGTCAGGATAATGTTCTGTCACTGGAACACGTCCCGGTTAATGCCGATATCAAAAAAGGAGATTTAATCGTTTCATCGGGCCTTGGCAGAAAATTCCCCAGGGGTTATCCGGTAGGAACCGTATCGAGTGTCTCACGTATTCCCGGAGAACTTTTTTCCAGCGTGCTGGTAACACCCAGCGCGAAGTTCGGTGAGAGTCGAGAGGCATTATTACTCTGGCCGGACCAGCCGAATGCTACGACTTCAGACGTGGCAATGAACTAGTAGCTAATGCCGTTAGTCAGACACAACCGCGGATGGGTGATTGTTGTCAGCTTCATCGTTGCTTTTCTGCTGACTACCATACCGCTGCCGGGATGGTTGGCAGACTGGCGACCTGCATGGGTTGCCATGATGGTGATCTACTGGTGTGTGGTTTTGCCCGAACGGGTCGGAGTCGCTATTGCCTGGATACTCGGACTTTTGCTGGACGTATCCACCGGGGCGCTGCTGGGCCAGAATGCCCTGGGGCTGGCCGTGATTGCATACCTCACGCTGCGCCTGCACAAACAAATCAGGATATTTCCGCCGATACAACAGTCTATTCTCGTCTGCTTTTACCTGTTACTGTTACAGTTTTTCAGCTTGTGGATTCGCGGCATCATAGGTGTCCCCCCACAGCACTGGACATTCTGGGCGCCGGTTTTAAGCAGTGTGTTATTGTGGCCGATATTTTTCGTTATCATGCGTGGCATTCGGCACAAATATAACGTTTTTTGAATAGCGGCACGGAAAAAGACCCGGGTCATGTCTTTTTCCTGATGCGCACAGAATTCACGCAGTTTGATGGCGATACAAACCACGAACAAAGGTCCGGATTGGAAAATAAACCTGGTCCACAGGCGGATCTATTGGACAGCAGCGCTGGTACTGATTATTACCGGGCTGATGCTGTTACAGATTTTTAACCTGCAAGTCGCCAAACACGATCATTTCACAACCTTATCAAAGAGTAATCACATAAAAATTTTACCGGTAGTGCCGTCCCGTGGGTTGATATTCAGCAGTGACGGCGTATTGCTGGCAGATAATCGCCCCTCGTTCACCCTTGATATCGTGCCGGAACGGGTTGCAGACGTGGATTCTGTAATCGATCAATTAAGCAGGATGATTACCGTTACCCCCGATGATATACAGCGTTTCAGAGAATTAAAGAAACGCACCCGCCGGTTTGAAGGCATTCCCCTCAGGTTGAACCTGGATGACGAGGAAGTCGCACTGATTTCAGTGAACCGTCACCTGCTTCCGGGAGTTGACGTCGTAGCCAGTCTGAGCCGCTACTATCCACTGGCTGACAGCCTGGCACATACGGTCGGGTACGTGGGAATGATCGATGAAGAAGAGTTCGAGAACCTGAATAAATCAAACTACAGCAGCACAAGCTATGTCGGCAAATCAGGAATCGAGAAGGCTTACGAGGACCTGTTGCATGGTTACGTCGGCTACCAGCAGGTAGAGGTAAATGCCCAGGGAAGAAAAATCCGTGAAATATACAGGGAACATCCCGAATCGAGTAAGAATTTGTACCTGACCATCGATGCTTCCATGCAAATCACTGCAGTTCAGGCCCTCAACGGGAGGAGGGGCGCAATTGTAGCTATCGACCCCAATACCGGCGCGGTTCTGGTTTCCGCCAGTTCCCCCGGCTATAACCCCAACCTGTTTGTTGACGGCATCGACAGGAAAATCTATGCAGACTTGCTGCGATCCAAGGACACGCCTTTATTAAACCGGTCGTTACAGGGTAAATATCCTCCCGGCTCCACGATTAAACCAATGCTGGCCCTGGGAGGCTTGTATCATGGCCGGCGCGAAGCCGAGACTGAGACATGGTGTCCGGGCTGGTATTCGCTGAGGGGCAGTTCTCACCGCTATCGAGACTGGAAAAAGCAGGGACATGGTCATATAGATATGGTAAACGCCATCTCCCAATCCTGTGACGTGTACTTTTACGTCCTTGCCAAGGACATGGAGATTGACTTGCTCCACCGGACAATGACGGATTTTGGTTTTGGCAAACCGACAGATATAGATATAGGAGGCGAAGTGGCGGGCCTGGTCCCTTCAACGCAATGGAAACGCGAAGCGCTGGGCCAACCCTGGTATCCTGGTGAAACCCTGATCACCGGCATAGGCCAGGGAGCTACCACGGTAACGCCCATCCAGCTGGTGGTAGCTACGGCAGTAATAGCAAACCGAGGCAAACTGGTGCGCCCTTACCTGCTGTCGGAAGTAAGGGATTCGGCAACTGGACAGCAAGTGATCAGGGCGTCTGCCCATGAAGGCAAACAGCTGATATCCGCCGACCCTGAGGATTGGGACGTGATTATTCATTCGATGCAGGAAGTCGTACACGGTGAGAGAGGCACTGCGCGGAGTTCCGGCGCGGGGACGGAATATCGGTTCGCCGGAAAGACCGGCACGGCACAGGTAATTAAGGTCGGCCAAGACGAAGAATACGATGAAGAAGAGATACCGGAAGAGTTTCGGGACCATGCCCTGTTTATTGCATTTGCTCCGGTTGAAGCGCCTGAGATAGCACTGGCCGTGATCGTTGAGAATGGGGGAAGCGGGTCAACGACTGCAGCGCCGTTAGCCAGGGAATTGCTGGATCATTATTTTCGCCGGCAAAACCGGGTTGAGGCGGGATGAAAGAGACCGGCTTCGGACAAAAACTCCATATTGACGTCCCCCTGTTTATCGGGATCATAGTATTGAGCCTGATCGGATATGTGGTGTTGTACAGTGCCAGTGACCAGGATGTGGATTTGATTATTCGTCGCTCAATCCACCTGGCAGTAGCCCTGGTCGTGATGTTTGCCGTTGCCCAGATTCCCCCCGCCCGGCTGTCAGGTGTCTCTCTCTGGTTCTACCTGATCAGTCTTGGTCTGTTAATCCTGGTTTTATTTTTCGGCGAGACGGGTAAAGGCGCCCAGAGATGGCTGGGTGTCGGTCTGTTTCGCTTTCAACCGTCGGAACTGATGAAACTGGCTCTGCCCATGGTGATTGCCCTGTACCTCAGCAAAGAATTACCGCCACCCTCTGTCAAGAGGGTATTGATGGTGTTGATTTTTCTCATCGTGCCCGTGTTGCTGGTGGCAAAGCAACCGGACCTGGGTACGGCAATGCTGATAGCTGTCAGCGGCTTTGCGGTCCTGTTCATTGCCGGCATCAGTTGGAAATTACTGGCGGGTTTTGCGGTAATTGCCCTGTCATCGGCGCCGGTAATATGGAACCTGATGCATGATTACCAGAAAAACCGGGTGCTGACGTTTTTAAATCCGGAACAGGACCCGCTCGGGTCCGGGTATCACATCATACAATCGAAGATAGCCATCGGCTCCGGTGGGCTCTACGGAAAAGGCTGGCTGAACGGGACCCAGTCACATCTTGAGTTTTTACCCGAGAGGTCTACGGATTTTATTTTCGCGGTTTTTTGTGAGGAGTTCGGATTGATCGGCGTGCTCATCCTGATCAGCATATACTTGTTCGTCATAGCCAGGGGTCTGTATATTTCCATGGAGGCCCAACACTTGTATGGAAAGTTGCTCAGTGTTGGGGTAATAGCAAGTTTTTTTGTTTATATAGCAGTCAATATGGGAATGGTGTCAGGGCAATTGCCTGTGGTGGGTATCCCCTTGCCGCTCATCAGCTACGGCGGCACATCGATGATGACGATCATGGCCGGCTTCGGTATTCTCATGGCGATTCATACTCACAGAAGATTACTCTCAAATTAATATGAAATTCAGAACAGCTTTTATTGTATTGATTTTACTGTTTCTCAGTCCGGCCAGGGCAGACCTGCTGCAGCGCGCTGAGGTTGCCTCTTTTATCCGGGATATGGTTGCAGAGTACGATTACGATGCTGAAGAATTGAATGACATTCTCGGCAGCGTGCAACTTTCAGAAAAAGTCATCGCGGCCATCTCCAGGCCCGCGGAAGCCCTTCCATGGTACCGGTACAGGTCGATATTTATAAAACCCAGCCGAGTACGGGGAGGAGTCGAATTCTGGCGCCGAAATCAGGCGCAGCTTGAGCGCGCCAGAGATTTATACGGCGTTCCGGTAGAGATCATGGTCGCCATTATAGGAGTTGAGACAAAGTATGGACGTATTACCGGCAGTTTTAAGGTTATCAATTCACTATCGACCCTGGCGTTTGATTATCCGAAACGGAGCAAGTTCTTTACCGGTGAACTGAAACATTATTTGCTGCTTACCCGGGAACAATCCCTCGACCCGCACGTGTTGAAAGGTTCTTATGCCGGGGCAATGGGTATTCCGCAATTCATACCAAGCAGTTACCGTGCTTATGCCGTTGACTTCGACGATGACGGCTTGACCGATATCTGGGAAAACCCGACAGATGCAATCGGCAGTGTCGGAAATTATTTTAAACTGCACGGATGGAGAGAAGGCGCAGGAATAATCACTCCTGCAACTATCCCCGAGCGCGACATTTCGGGGCTGCTGACAAAGGGTCTTGAACCTGTGCTGAGCGCCGCGGATATGGCAACCGGCGGTGTTATTGCAGAGAACGAGATCGATGCTGCAGAAAAAGTCAAGTTGCTACAGCTCGAAAATCAGGATGGTTATGAGTACTGGCTGGCGCTGCATAATTTTTATGTGATCACAAGGTATAACCACAGCGCCCTCTATGCAATGGCAGTTTATCAGTTGGCAGACGCGATCAAGGCGCGGTATCAGTCCGCACCGTAGAAGCAGTTGTTTTTTTGAGTGACTCAATCGATCAGCCTCAGAGTTCACAGAGGAAAAACAACATGAATAACGGGTAAGATGACGATAAATATGCAGTTTACCCAAGCATTAAAAAGATTCCCGATTTACTCTCTGACCCCTGCGTCCTCTCTGGTATTTCTCAAATGGTTTTCAGTAGTTTTACTTGTTTCAGGGATAACAGCTTGTGCCACCCCGCCACGAAAATACGTTGTGCCGAAACGGTCGCCAGCGGAGCTGGCGAAAATACCTGATGCCGTCCCGAAAGTTGAACCCAGAAGCAAGCTTGGCAACATGGGAACCTACGAGGTCTTTGGCAAAAGGTATTACGTTCTGGGCAGCAGTGACGGATTTGCACAAAAAGGCATTGCTTCCTGGTATGGCCCAAAATTTCATGGAAAAAAGACCTCGAACGGCGAGATTTATGATATGTACGCCATGACCGCGGCACACAAGACACTGCCTTTGCCCTCCTACCTGGAAGTCAAAAACCTTGAAAACGGCAGAAAAATCATCGTTCGAGTTAATGATCGCGGTCCGTTTCATGACAACCGGATAGTCGATTTATCTTATACGGCCGCCATCAAGCTGGATATGATTACGGAAGGCACTGCCCTGGTGGAAATTCGTGCGATTAACCCCAGGACGCACAGGGGAGGGGGCACACCTGTTGAGACCAGGCGCGGGAAACGCAAAGTGCCGGATTTCTATATCCAGGTGGGCGTCTTTTCCAAATACAACAATGCAGCGAGACTGAAGGACAAACTGCGGGAACTGGAAACTCCGATCAGTCTGGAGAAAACCAGGTTGAACGGCAGAACAGCTTTTCGCGTTAAAATAGGCCCGTTGAATAACATCGAGGCCGCGGACAAAATTGTCAGCCGGCTGGGACTGTTTGATATCCACAGTCACCGCATCCTCCTGGAATGAAAATGGTATTATGACAACCTGGATTAATATGAAATACCTGATAGTAAAACCGCTTATATTTCTTGCTGGAATTGGCCTGAATATTGCCGCCACGGCCGTCACGGTTGTACCGCCCCCACCCGAGATCGCGGCCACTTCATACCTGATCGTGGATGCCGACAGCGGTTATTACCTGGTGCAGAAAAATACGGACCAGCCCGTAGAACCGGCCAGCCTGACCAAGATGATGACCGCTTACGTGGTTGCCAGTCAAATCTCCGGAGGCCATATTGCCATGACCGACCAGGTGACTGTCAGCGAGCGGGCCTGGCGTATGGGGGGTTCGCGCATGTTCATTGAAGTAGGGAAAATAGTCAGCGTCGAAGACTTGCTGAAAGGGGTGATTATTCAATCAGGTAACGATGCGAGCGTGGCCCTGGCCGAGCACGTTTCCGGCACTGAAGAGGCATTTGCGGACCTGATGAACCTGTATGCCGTTGAACTCGGGATGAAAGACTCCCATTTTATCAACAGTTCCGGGTGGCCGGATGAAAACCACTATACTACGGCCAGGGACCTGGCGACCCTGGCGCGCGCGCTGATCCGGGACCATCCGGAAATTTACGCGATGCACGCCATCAGGGAATTTACCTACAACGACATAAAACAACCCAATCGAAACAGCTTGTTGTGGAAAGATGCCAGCGTGGACGGCATTAAAACAGGCCATACTGAAAGCGCTGGGTATTGCCTGGTGGCTTCTGCAGTACGGGACGGGATACGCTTGATCTCGGTAGTCATGGGAACGGACGGGGTGCAGGCCAGGAGCAGCGCTACCCAGGCATTATTGAGTTATTCCTACAGGTTTTATGAGACGAGAAAACTCTATAGCAGCGGTGAGACAATCACGACCGTGAAGGTGTGGAAAGGGGAACGTGACAGTCTCGACCTGGCCATTGAGGATGAGCTCGTATTGACCCTGCCGAGGGGGCAATACGATCAGCTTCAGACGGTGATGACGGTTGAAGAACAACTGGTCGCGCCGATTGAGGCCGGGCAACGACTCGGGCAGTTGGAGTTGTCGCTGGCTGAAGAAGTCATTGCGACCCGGCCGCTGGTAGCGTCCGCAGCTGTGGCAAAAGGAAGTCTTTTTGTGCAACTTCGAGATCAAATCAAAATGCACTGGCTGGATCAGCGATGACATGCCAACAGTCTATTTAAACGGGCGTTTTGTACCGCTTGAACAGGCAACCGTGTCGGTACTGGACCGGGGATTTAATTTTGCTGACGGGGTATACGAGATCATACCGGTTTTTTCCGGAAGGGCTTTCAGGTTATCGGAACACCTGAAAAGACTGCAAAACAGTCTGGCGGGTATTTCCTTATCATTGGATTATGACGGACATAAATGGCAATCACTGCTGGATGAATTGTTGAACCTGAACCAGGTTACGGAGGATTCTTCCATCTACATCCAGGTTACCCGGGGTGCGGGCGAGAGAAACCATTTCTTCCAGTCCGGTTACAACCCCACCGTTTTCATCATGTGCAAGCCGCTGTCAGGTGTGGACTTCAGCATGGGCGTCAGTGCGATACTGCACGAAGACATCAGGTGGAAATACTGCCACATAAAATCAGTGGCGTTGCTGCCCAACGTATTGTTAAAACAGTATGCCAGGGATAAAGACGGTTCACATGAAGCGATTTTAAGCAAAGACGGATATATCACCGAAGGCGCCGCGAGCAATGTTTTTATCGTGGCTGACAACACAGTAAGGACCCCTCCCAAGAGCAACCGGCTGCTGCCGGGAATCACCCGCGACCTGACGGTGGAGTTAATCGGTGAATCCGAGTATCAATGTCTGGAAGTTCCAGTCACAGAGAACGAGTTGTTGCAAGCCGATGAAATATGGATAACCAGCTCCACCCTAGGCATTGCCCCGGTCGTCAGACTCGACGGCCGGCCGGTAAGCGGCGGCAAGCCTGGCCTGGCCTGGCGTGACGTAAATAAGCTGTATCAGGCATTCAAGACAGCGGCCGGGAGACAATAAATACCTGTTTAACCCAGCCTGGAATTCTCACCAATCGATGCGTCGTTCAGTCTGCTGGAACACCATGCTGTTCCAGTGTATCAGCCCACCACCCGTCCCGGGTTCAGTATGTCTTTCGGGTCCATGACCTGTTTCAGCAGTTTCATCAGGGCTATCTCTTCATTGCTCCTGGATTGATGCAAATAAGAACGTTTCTGTATTCCTATACCGTGCTCCGCGGAGACTGAACCGTTATATGCGCCGACGAGTTTGTACACCACGTCATAGACCGTTTTTTTATCCTCTTTCCTGTTCACCGTGAAGACCAGGTGCAGGTTGCCGTCGCCGATATGCCCGAATACCAGGAGCGCTGTGTCCGGCAGAATCGCCTTGATTTCCGGCTCAAGCTGTGCAAGGAAGTCGGCCATTTTGTTGATAGGCACACTTACGTCGAAATTGGCATTGTCCCTTATCACGGCCATGGCATCGCCCACGCCGTCCCGTATGGCCCAGACGGCCTGTCTCTCGCGTTCCGATTTACAGATCACGGCATCTACTATCCGCCCCGCCTCCAACTCGTCCGCCAGGGAATTTTCCAGAACACTTTGGCCGGATTTATCACTGATTTCGGTTAACACATAGATGGGGTAGCGCTCAGCAAAAGGACTGCTGACCGCCGGAACGTGCTCAATGATGTAATCATAATAACTGTCCCACATGACCTCGAACGAACTCAGCGACCCGCTGAATTCACGGCTCATGAAATGCAGGAACCGAATCACGCCGTCAAATGACGCCAATGCAACCAGCGCAGTGCTGCGGCTTTCCGGTTCGACGAACAACCTCAATACGGCCCGCGTGACAATTCCCAGGGTACCTTCGGTGCCGATGAACAAGTGCTTCAGATCGTAACCGGCGTTATTTTTCAACATCTTGTTCAACGAGGTAATGACTGTGCCGTCAGCCAGCACCACCTCCAGGCCCAGGATCAGGTTGCGGGTCATGCCGAACCTGATCACCTCGTTGCCGCCTGCATTGGTTGCGATATTTCCGCCGATATTGCAGGAACCCCGGGCGCCCAGGTCAAGCGGGAACAGGAACCCTGCATCTTCCGCCGCTTCCTGAATGGCCTGCAGGGGAGTACCGGCGAGTACGGTCATGGTCATGGATTCCCGGTCCAGTTCTTCAATCCCGTTCAGGCGCTCAAGGGACAATGCAATCTCTTCTTCCCTTGGAGTGGCGCCGCCGCACAAGCCCGTAAGGCCGCCCTGTACGACTATTTTCTGGTTGGCGGATGAGCAGGTGCGCAGTATGGATGACACCTGTTCGGTGGACGCGGGCCGGGCAACGGCAACAGGCGCATGGGCTGTTTCCCCCGAACTGTCGGCGTGGTATTTTTCGGAAATATCGATACCGGTTAAAATAACCTCCGGGCCTAATTCCTGTATTAACTGTCTGATCGTATCGTTCATGTAATATCGTTCACTCAAGGATGGCGCAATACATTTCCAACTTATACAGTATACTTGTCAGTTGATTAAAACACATGCATAAATACTCATGACCGAGAGAGCGCCATTCCGGGCAGACCAGGTGGGCAGCTTATTGCGACCGGCCCGCTTGAAAGCCGCCCGCACAGATTTTGAAAACGGCAAAACAGGTGCGGAAACTCTGAAATCGATTGAAGATCAATGCGTCCGTGAAGTGGTTGCGCGCCAGGAGTCTGCTGGTCTGCAAGCCGTTACCGACGGGGAGTTCAGGCGTGCCTGGTGGCACTTTGATTACCTTGCCGGACTGGACGGCGTTGAATTGGTCGAGAGTGAGCATGGCATCCAGTTTCACGGGGTGCAGACAAAGTCGAAAACCATCACGGTCAGCGGCAGAGTCGATTTTGATCAACACTATATGCTGGGCCACTTTCGTTTTCTACACAGCGTTGCCGGCGTCACGCCCAAGATGACCATCCCGGCGCCGTCGGTCCTGCATTTTCGTGGGGGAAGAGACTCCATCAGCAAAGACGTTTACCCGGGGCTGGACGAGTTCTTTGCGGATACGGCGGAGGCTTATCGTAAGGCCGTGCACGCGTTCTACGCCGCCGGCTGCCGCTACCTGCAATTCGACGACACGGTGTGGGCCTATCTTTGCTCTGCAAAAGAACGGCAGGCAGCGCGCGACCGCGGCGACGACCCCGAACCGTTGCCGCGCATTTATACGGATATGATCAATCACGCCCTGAAAGACAAACCGACGGATATGGTGGTGACCACCCACGTCTGCCGCGGCAATTTTCGTTCAAGCTGGATCGCGGAAGGCGGTTATGAGCCGGTTGCGGAGACCCTGTTGGGGGGAACCGCTTATGACGGTTATTTCCTGGAATACGACACCGAACGCGCCGGTGGCTTCGAGCCGTTACGCTTCCTGCCGAAGGGCGACAAGCGCGTTGTACTGGGTCTGGTGACCTCCAAGTCAGGTGAACTGGAAGACAGGGACGCCATCAAGCGGCGCATTGATGAAGCGGCCCGCTTTGCCGACCCTGACCAGTTCTGCCTCAGTCCGCAATGCGGCTTCGCCTCCACCGAGGAAGGCAATATACTGAGCGAAGACCAGCAGTGGAAAAAACTGGAAATGATCGTCGGACTGACCCGCGCAATGTGGGGCTGAGCATCCGCAAAACTGGTACAGATGTAAGTAGCTTGGAACGGTGATTTAGAACGTCGCAGGGACCGGTGGCAGTTCGCCTGCGGCGTAGCGTTTCTCCAGGCCCGGTGTCAGATTTTCCCAGACCAGCAGCATGGAACGTTTCGGAGAAAAGCCGCGATGGCGTATATCCGCCGGCATACAGGCCACGTCCCCGGCCTTCATGGTGACCACGGACATGGGCGCGGCGGTATCTTTGTCCGCTACTTTCCAGGTAATCTCATCGGACATCTGGATAAACCATTCCACCCGGTCATTGCCGTGGTCCACCGGCAGGATATGCTCTTCCGACGTCGGGCAGTAAGCGCTGCTCCTGACCACGGAAACGACGGACGGATTCCAGGTGACTGGTGAGCGGGACAGGTACTTGAACAGGTTGAACCCCGCCAGTTGACCTTCAAATCCGGCTTCGGCATGTACTTCCGGTTCGGACTGGTCCACGTCTGCGAACTGCCGGTTAACTAGTCGTCCATTTTCATCGGAGCGTATGGGACTATCGCCGGGCAGGCTGACGAAACGAGCAGCCAGTTCCCGTTGGAAATTGACGGCTTCATCGTTGTTACCGTTTTTGGGTCCGCGCGCGCTGCCGGTCTCCAGGGGGGCGGCGAAGGGGTCAAAGCCAGCATTGGTCCAATCTGAGAGCAGAGACTTGAAACAGGCCAGCATTACGCCTGCCTCAAAGCGTTCGGTAAAGTCCGTACCGGAATCCTTATAGGCCTGGTTATAGGCACCCATAAAGACGTCAACGCTGCCGTAATTATTCACCGTGCCGAATACCTCATCGAAGTTGACCCAGCCGTAGAAAAAGCCCCAGGCCACGTCCCGCATAAGAGAGCGCAGAAAATTCTCCACGTCCATCACGTGAGTCCCGGTCGGACACTGGATACGGGCAAAATATTCATCCCGTTGAAACGTGAACGAGCCGATTTCAAAACGTTTGTAACCGGTGGTCGGATGTGGCGCGCTTTCCCGGTGCGCTTCGGTAAGAACCGGCAATTCAGTCATTTTTTCAGCTGTGGCTGCCATGATAATTTCCCCTTTATGTCAGTGCTGGCAGATCTCCGCCCACTTCTCGACGGACTCATCGCCAAGTAAAGTTTGCAGTAATATCACGCTTAACTCGCCGGCACGAAACTGGTAGGCCGCGCCGGCCGGCAACAGGACCAAGTGGCCCCGCGTCGCCTTGATATGGCCCATGACCTGACCTTCCGGCTGACCAGCCAGTTTCACGGACCCCTCCTTCTCCGCCGGTGGAACCAGGCCACTGTCTGCAGGTTGAACAAACCGGGTTTCCATGCTGCCCTGCATGAGCAGCGCGGTCTCATCATGACTGCATATATACCAGGAACTGTCGCCTTCGGCGCGGATACACTCGATGGTGTTCTCCAGGTTTTTAGCTATGACAACCCGCTCCCAGGGTTCTGCGTTGCCGGCTACCTCGTACATATTGGAAAACAGGTAATCCCGGGCTTCCTCATTGCCGGTAATTTCAACGCCACCCTTGTCGTACTTGTCAATACTGCCGAATACGGTTGTTACGGACATGGTCTCCCTCTAAAGGTCATTAAGGAACTCAGCTTAACATATTAGACAAAATATGAGGCACTGCAGGCGACACATTTTACCCGCTCCCATCTGCAGATAACAAATGCCGTTCATGGGGCGCCTCGGGGTGAAAATCTGGTCCTACGGGAACTATGCCGGTCGGGTTCACCATGCTGTGACTGCCAAAATAAGACTTTTTGATATGTTCCATGTTAATCGTTTCCGCTACCCCGGGCTGTTGGTAGAGATCACGGGTATAGGCCCATAAATTCGGATAATCGACCAGTCGTTTTCTATTACATTTAAAATGGCTCACGTACACCGGGTCGAACCGGATTAGCGTAGTGAACAAACGCCAGTCCGCCTCGGTGATCCGACTACCGGTCAGGTAGCGGCGGTTTTGCAGACTGTCTTCAAGCCATTCCAAGGTATCAAACAACGGATAGACCGCTTCTTCATAAGCTTCCTGGGTGGTGGCAAAACCGGCCCGGTACACGCCGTTATTCAGGGTTTTGAACACCCGGCTGTTGATCGCATCGATCTCATCCCGCAGGTGTTCCGGGTAATAATCACCCTGCCTGGCGCCGGCCCCATCGAATGCGCTGTTGAACATGCGGATGATTTCCGATGATTCATTGGAAACGATGGTGTTGCTGCGTTTATCCCATAAGGCCGGTACGGTGACTCTGCCGGAATACCCGGGGTCTGCAGCAGTGTAGATTTCGTAATAATATTTCGCGTTAAACATCGGGTCGGGGATAACGCCGTCACCCGGTTCAAACGTCCAGCCGTGCTCGCCCAGGTGCCAATGGACCACGGAAAGGGAGATCATCCCTTCAAGACCTTTAATACTGCGGTAGATCATGGTGCGGTTGGCCCAGGGACAGGCATGGGAGACATACAGGTGATAGCGATCAGCCTCAGCCTTGAACCCTCCTGTACCGGAAGGTCCTGGTGAACCGTCTTTGGTTACCCAGTTACGGAACCGGGATTCAGAACGTATGAACCGTCCTTGATTGGACTCGGTGTCATACCATTCATCCTGCCATTTGCCTTCTACCAATAGACCCATCTCATTTTCCTGAAACGTGAATGTCAAAGGCGCTATAGTATAACACCTTACCGGTTTTACTTTCTGCGGGGGGATGTTATGTTAAGGAAGCTCTGATCAAGTCCATCCAGGACTTGTCAGAGACGCTACATCCCTGTACCGTAGGAACCTGTGGCTTAACAGGTTCCTTAACGTTGATTCCCGCAATATACTGAAGACCAGGCAAACATACATGAGTATTAACCAAAAATTACGCGAGACTGATCAGCAGACAGCCGGACCCACTGGCAAAAAAATGCGCAAGGATGCCCTGC
>JAAXHV010000242.1 GCA_012270695.1 Gammaproteobacteria bacterium
TGGTAGATTTCTATATTACCGTTGTCCTGGTTTGGTGAATTTTGCATTCTGCCCTCTCATCTATCTTATTCGCTGTTTTATTTACCACAGAGCGCACAGAGAACACTGAGATTTTAAAGTTGGCTAATGGAATAGTTACACAGTGAGTGGGCAAGAAAAGTAACAAATGCGGCGGTTCAAGCCCATAAAACAGTTTCAGGCGAATAATACCATAAGCTCTCTGTGTGCTCTGTGTCCTCTGTGGTGAAAATAACTTGTGGCTAAAATAAATCTGTCCCTTTCTAATCGGTAAAATCCGGTTTTCTTTTTTCCATGAAGGCGTTGATACCCTCACTGGCGGCTGCCGTTGCGGCGCTTTCGGCAAACGCGGCATAGCCGATCTCCAGAGCGCCGTCCAGTGACGCAGCGGCTGCCGCATCGCTGATGGCCTGACGAATAATAGCGGACACCGCGGTGCTCAGTCTCTGGCCGTTGAAGCTGCGCGGTTCTCCCTGCCCTGCGGGCGGTAGCGCAATACTGACGGGGGCATCGGCTAACGCGTGTCGTTTGTCCGCGAGTTCCCAGACCAGCCTGATCGCGCCGGGGAGCAGGGCGGCCTGGGTATCCGCCAGGCTGTCAACGATCCCTGACTCGAACGCTTCCGTCGCAGTCATCTTTTCAGCTCTGAGCAGCATACCATGAAAAGCAGCCGCGGCTGCGGGCCAACGCCGGTAGGGAATCACCATGCCGCCGATACCCGGCGCTATGCCCAGGGTGATCTCCGGGAACTGCAACCATGCCTTTTCCACGGCAACGATTCCATGGCAGCGGATGGCCAGTTCCAGGCCGCCGCCCAGGGCCATGCCGTTCAATGCCGCGACGACCGGTTTCCTGCAGGTATCCAGGTAAACCAGCAACCGGGAACACACACGGGCATAATCGATGCATTGTTTCCTGTCACCCAGCATTGAGGGAAACCTGCCGATGTCAGCGCCGGCAGAAAATGCCGTGTCGCCATAGCCGGTAATGATAAACCCGGCGGTCAGCGGATCATCTTCATGTTCTTTCAGCAGGGTCAGGATTTCATCGGTCATGTCATCGTGTATCGCATTCAAGGCTTCGGGACGGCGCAGCGTGATAATTTTCACAGCGTCGAGTTCATCGACCAGGATAAACCGGCGAAAATCCTGGTATGCGCGCAGAGGTCGCCGCGCACCCGGCATGCCGGGTTTGTCCTTGATAAATTTTGTCAGAATACGTTGACTCTCTTCTTCACCCAGTTCCCGCATCAGTTCCAGAGGGCCCTTCCTGAAGGCAAAGGCAAGCCGGCAACCCAGCTCCAGGTCTGCCGGCTTGCCTATTTCCCGGTCGAGGATATCCACCGTCTGCGAAAACAAAACACCCAGGAGACGATCCCTGATGTCCGCAGCTAAAGCCTGTGGTACGTCCACGCTCTCTCCGGGCCTGATAGTTAACCACTTTCCCGCCTCGTCCCATCTTTGTCCCCGATTTTCAATTTGTGGGTGTCCCAAATTATCCGAATTAGCCGCCGGTTCAATTTGTGGATGTCCCAAATTAGCCGCCCCAATTTGTGGGTGTCCCGAATTAGCCCGTTGTCCCCGATTTTCAATTCGTGGGTGTCCTAAATTATGCGGTTCAATTTGTGGGTGTCCCGAATTAGCTGTCCGGAAAATGTCGGCAGGTCGATAGTGCGGGCCTTCCAGTTCAGCCTGTAGCGAGTTTGTCTCAATAATAATCGGGTTGCCATTGGCCATGTTGAGCACGAAAAACGGCCCGGCGTGTACGTATTGACCGGCCACGTAGTCAACCTGGGCCGGAGTTGCTTCGCCAAGCAAAAAACCGGCTTCGTTGCACCAGTTGTCGAATATCCGGTCCAGCATGAAGCAAACCACGTCCCGGGTGACCATCGGGACCTTGCCGGTCATGTAAAACAGCCAACGCAGGTGTTGCAAGAGCGCGGGGTCTGATCGTTCCCAGTCGATCACTTCAACCACCGGGTTGCGGAAGGCCGGCGCAAAAAAATGGGTTACGCTGGTCCTCCCGGGATATCGCAGGTGAGAAAATAATAGATGCGCGGGGATGGAGCTGGTATTCGAGGTAATCATGCAACCTTCGCCGGTGATAGCTTCCACCTTGCTGAAGATCTGTTTTTTCAGTTCAATATTTTCCGTGGCGGCCTCGATAACCCAATCGCACTCGGCCAGGTCGGCATAATCAACGGAAGCGCTGAGATTTTGTCGGACGCAGTCCGCCTGCGCCGGGGTTAATTTCCCCCTGTCCAGACCTTTTTGCGCATACCCGTGGATCCTGTCCAGGGCGCGGTTCAAGGCATCCCGGCTGATATCGATCAACACCAGGCTCAAATCCGGAATCGCGCTTTTCAGGTAATAACCGATATCCGGGCCGATGGTGCCAGCGCCGATGATGCCGATCCTGCGAGGCATTTCCCAGGTCGGCCGAATCAAGGCGGGATTATTATAATCTTGCATAAAGCTGACAATCTCGAGAGATCTTGCTTTAATCGCTACGGACGAGTCTCTGGCTCCTGCCCTGCCATCTCGGTCAGCAGGATTTTATCCACTTTGCCTACCACGGTCTTGGGCAGGCGTTCTACGAAGTGAAATTCGACCGGGATCTTATAAGGCGCCAGGCATTCCTTACAAAAACCGTTCAAGGCTTCCGCCCCCACGCGGTTGTCTTTCCTGGCCACGATAAACGCAACCGGCAACTCACCTCGGTAGGCGTCTGTTTTCGCGACGACCGCGGCCTCCTTGACCCCCGGGTTTTGATGCAGAATTTCCTCGATCTCCCTGGGGAAAACGTTATAGCCGGACACGATAAGCATTTCCTTTTTCCTGCCGCGGATGAATAAATAACCCTCCTCATCCAATTCGCCTATGTCGCCCGTGTAAAGCCAGCCGTCACGCAAAGCCCGGACCGTTTCATCGGGGCGGTTCCGATAGCCGCGCATCACCTGGGGGCCGGCGACCCGGATTTCTCCCTTTTGCCCGGTTTCCATGACTTTTGTGCCGGTCTGCAGGTCAACCACCTGGATTTCCGTTTCGGGCAAGGGGACGCCGACCGAAGTCGGTTTCCTTACCCCGTCAAGCGGATTAAACGAGATCACCGG
>JAAXHV010000243.1:0-999 GCA_012270695.1 Gammaproteobacteria bacterium
TAACTCTTGCCGATGATATCTGCCTCAACGTCTTCAAGCCCCAGGCGCTTGGTGCTGATGGCCTCGATGAGATTGGAGAGACGGTCGTCATCAAGATCGCGCTGGCCGTGAGTGGTGGCATTGAAATCCACGCGGTCAATGATGCCTTCCAACAGAGGATTTTCATCAGCGATAGCCCGTATATGGGTAGTAACGTCTTCACCAATCTTATCCGAAAGCCTGCGAATGACCGACCAGACCGGCTGCTCGGGATCGTCCGGTTCAAGGGGGAGATAGAAGCGGACAAGTTTATGGTCTGCCTTAACGAGTTGGAAGGCCTTCTTGCGCGAGCCGATCTCTTCAGCAATACGGTTTACTTCGTCATCGAAGACATCGCACAGGCGCTTGGTGAAGATGAGGGGGAGGATATAATCCTTGTATTTTGCTGCATCCTTTGCGCCGCGTATGGAGCAGGCGGCATCCCATATCCAGGATTCAAGGGATTTGTCTTTGGTTACAGGTTCGTCCATGCAGATGACATTTCAAACAACAGGAAGCTGGCTACGTAGATTAATTCAGATACTATCCCTGGTTGTCTGGAATTTAAGGAAAATGGAAGTCTTGATGTTCTGTGTATGGTTTGGAAATATACCAACGACCTGGTGTATTTTAAATGGGTACTTTCAGGTCATAAATGCAGCAAGTTGTTTATTTTGATATTTTCTGGGACAACTCAGAAAATATATCCTGTCCCGGTTGAGAGATGACCGGGCATATTGAGGTAAGTTGATGTTAAAACCCTATTCCGCTGCATGCGATAACAATCGGCAACCGATCCTTGAGATTATTGAGGTATTGTTCTCCGGTTGCAGGGAAGTTCTGGAGATTGGCAGTGGTACCGGCCAGCACGCAGTATATTTCGCAGAGAAACTGCCGCAGTTGATCTGGCGCAGCAGTGACCTCCAGGAGAATCACGCAGGTATTCAATTATGGCTGGATGAGGCAAATCTGGCCAATACA
>JAAXHV010000243.1:1017-2176 GCA_012270695.1 Gammaproteobacteria bacterium
CACTGTTGCTTGACGTGAACCAGCCGTACTGGCCCGAGTTGAAAGTGGATGCCGTGTTTTGCGCAAACACGATACACATCATAGGGTGGGACTCGGTCAAGGCCATGATAACCGGGGCAGGGAAGCTGCTACCCGACAATGGCATGCTGGTGCTCTATGGCCCGTTCAATTACAACAATGCGTACACCAGCGAGAGCAATGCAAGGTTTGATATCTGGTTGAGGCAACGGGATCCGGACAGCGGTATCAGGAACTTTGAAGACGTTGATGAACTGGCAAGTGCAACAGACCTTTATTTACGGCACGACTATGCCATGCCGGCGAATAACCGGCTTATTTGCTGGGTAAAACAATATTGATCAGGATGTGTCATCTTTTCCATTCAACCAGGTCTTCTACTTTCAGTTTCTTCCTGGGCCAGCGTGGCATATATGCGGGTGGCTCTGCATGAAAGCCGATGCCGATGCACAGGCTGGGATCCATCTCGTCAGGCAACTCCAGCAACACCTTCAGGGCTTCCGTGCTGAATGAAGTCATGGGGCCGGCGACCAGCCCGATTGCATGCGCGGCGAGGAGCATATTCTGTAAATAGTGGCCGACGTCGTAGTACACTTCCTTATAGCTCTTTACCAGGCAATCATAACCGGCAAGCGTCCAGTCGATGCAAATGAAGATCAGCGCAGCCGGTAATCCGGCCACCATTCCCGGAAAAAAGAAGCTGATTTTTTTAATCAGGTCCTTGTCTGTTATACAGATAAAACGGTGAACGCGCATATTGCCGCCTGTCGGCGCCCAACGCCCCGCTTCGAGAATAGTCCATAACATTTCCTCGGGAACAGCCTTGTCCTGGTCGTAGTATTTGGCAACCCGTCTGGTACGGATAGCTTCCAGTGTGTCAAGCGTCATTGCTACTTCCTCCGAGGTCACGTTTCTTGACGATTTGAGCCAGTTCAGTGATTTTTTCACTCAGATATTGTCTAAAAGCTTCCAAATCACCACCCTGTGTCCGTGCAGCTTCGATCGGCATCCGTTTGCTCAGATCATCGAGGAATTTGGCCAGGTCACCCGCGCTTCTGGGCGCCCACATGCCGGCCATCCGATCAGCGATGCTGACCATGCGTAGTACCGCATAGTCCGGCGGCTCTTTGAGCAGGCCCTG
>JAAXHV010000244.1 GCA_012270695.1 Gammaproteobacteria bacterium
CAGGGCCTGCTCAAAGAGCCGCCGGATTATGCAGTACTACGCATGGTCAGCATCGCTGATCGGATGGCCGGCATGTGGGCGCCCAGAAGCGCGGGTGACCTGGCCAAATTCCTCGATGATCTGAGTAAACGGATGCCGATCGAAGCTGCACGGACACAGGGTGGTGATTTGGAAGCTTTTAGACAATATCTGAGTGAAAAAATCACTGAACTGGCTCAAATCGTCAAGAAACGTGACCTCGGAGGAAGTAGCAATGACTCTTGACACACTGGAAGCTATCCGTACCAGACGGGTTGCCAAATACTACGACCAGGACAAGGCTGTTCCCGAGGAAATGTTATGGACTATTCTCGAAGCGGGGCGCTGGGCGCCGACGGGCGGCAATATGCGCGTTCACCGGTTTATCTGTATAACAGACAAGGACCTGATTAAAAAAATCAGATTCTTTTTTCCGGGAATGGTGGCCGGATTACCGGCTGCGCTGATCTTCATTTGCATCGACTGGACGCTTGCCGGTTATGATTGCCTGGTAAAGAGCTATAAGGAAGTGTACTACGACGTCGGCCACTATTCACAGAATATGCTCCTCGCCGCGCATACAATCGGGCTGGCCGCCGGCCCCATGACTTCATTCAGCACGGAAGCCCTGCGGGTGTTGCTGGAGTTGCCTGACGAGATGGATCCCAGCCTGTGCATCGGCATCGGCTTTCATGCAGAGCCACCCGCATATATGCCACGCTGGCCCAGGAAGAAACTGAAAGTAGCAGACCTGGTTGAATGGAAAAGATGACAACTCCTGATCAGTATTGTTTTACCCAGCAAATAAGCCGGTTATTCGCCGGCATGGCATAGTCGTGCCGTAAATAAAGGTCTGTTGCATTTGCCAGTTCATCAACGTCTTCAAAGTTCCTGATACGGCTGTCCGGATCCCGTTGCCTCAACCAGATATCAAACCTTGCATTGCTCTCGCTGGTGTACGCATTGTTGTAATTGAACGGGCCATAGAGCACCAGCATGCCATTGTCGGGTAGCAGCTTCCCTGCCCCGGCTATCATGGACTTGACCGAGTCCCAGTCGATGATGTGTATCGTATTTGCGCAAAACACGGCATCCACTTTCAACTCGGGCCAGTGCGGCTGGTTCACGTCAAGCAACAGTGGCGGAGGTGTATTGGCCAGATTTGCCTCATCCAACCATAATTGAATACCTGCGTGATTCTCCTTGAGGTCACTGCTGCGCCAGATGAGCTGCGGCAGTTTCTCTGCAAAATATACTGCGTGCTGGCCGGTACCGCTGCCAATCTCCAGAACTTCCCCGCAGTCGGCAAACAATACTTCTATAATCCTGAGGATCGGTTGCCGATTGTTATC
>JAAXHV010000245.1 GCA_012270695.1 Gammaproteobacteria bacterium
ACCCCCAGCTGTTCTACAATGATTTTCATCACTCGTTCTTCAACATTGCTCATGTCATATAACCTCCTTCCACGGTACTAAGACCAAAAGCGGGTGTACGATAAGCTAAATATCCCCTGCTTTCAAGTTATTTTTCTTTTCCTTGCCCTGAACAAGTCCTGGATGGATTTGTTCAGGATTTTTTTGATTAAAAACAGCTCTTACTGAATAACGTCATATTATAGTCTTAACGTCTCAGAAAAATCCACTATGGATGAATACCAGCAGCTGACAATCACCTGTGATGCGAAA
The DNA here is from genome assembly GCA_012270695.1 of Gammaproteobacteria bacterium. GTDB lineage: Bacteria > Pseudomonadota > Gammaproteobacteria > Eutrophobiales > Eutrophobiaceae > JAAXHV01. The sequence goes on from JAAXHV010000245.1 coordinate 292, forward strand.
AATAGTGTCGGAACAGCCAGCGGGATCTGCCACTCACGCCATATACATTCCACCGTTTACATTGAGCACTTCGCCGCTGATATAGCCGGCAGCCGGAGAGGCAATAAACTCGACGGCATAGGCGATATCTTCAGCGAGGCCGAGCCGTCCCAGAGGAATTTGTTCGAGTAATTTCGCCCGTTGTTCGGCGGCAAGCCCTGCAGTCATATCCGTTTCGATAAAACCCGGAGCGATGCAGTTGACTGTGATGCCGCGACTGCCTATCTCTTTGGCCAATGCACGGGTAAAGCCAATTATGCCCGATTTAGCGGCTACATAATTGGCTTGTCCCGGGTTGCCCGACAGGGCAACGACAGAAGTGATATTGATAATCCGGCCATAACGCGCTTTGACCATGTTGCGCAGGCATAATTTACACAGGCGATAAACCGAATTTAAATTGGTATCGATCACCTCATCCCATTCCTGCTGTTTCATCCTCATCAGCAGGTTATCCCGGGTGATGCCGGCGTTGTTTACCAGGATTGAAGGTCTTATATCGGCTGTGTTCAGGGCCTCGTTCAGACGGGCTACAGATTCATTTGCACTGATGTCCAAGACGAATCCCCTGCCGTTTATTCCGGTTTCCTTGAAGAATTCCTCAATCCTGGCTGCTCCGTCCTCAGTTGTTGCTGTGCCCGCAACACAGGCGCCTGACCGGCCCAGCCGTTCAGCGATTGCCCTTCCTATCCCCCTGCTCGCGCCCGTTACCAGGGCGTTCTGATCTTTGAGATGAAAGTTCATATTATTTATCCGCAGGTTACACAGATTAACACAGATTAAGGATACTATTTGTGTTGGGCAATCGCATAGGTTCTGTGGGAGGGGCAAGCGGACAGATTTCAAACCTGTCTCTAGCGGCCTGCCGTGTTACCTGTGGACAGGGTAACATTCAGGGATTCCGTATCAGAAATGCTGCGACAGTCTAAATTTTTATCGATCCGCCGGATCAGTCCGCTCAGCACCTTGCCGGGACCGCATTCGACTATCCGGGTGATACCATTTTCCTGCATCACGGCTATGCATTCAGACCACAGGACAGGCTGATGTATCTGTAGTATCAGGGCTTGCTTTATCTCGTCCGGGTCAGTCCGGGCTAGGGCGTCGATGTTTTGTACGACCGGAATAGCCGCAGGCATAAAATCGATCTCATCGAAGCGCTGTTGCAACCTGTGGGCGGCAGGCGCCATTAACCGGCAATGGGCTGGTACGCTGACCGATAGCGGTGTGACCCGCCTGGCCCCGGCTGCTTTTGCCAGATCAGACGCACGGTCCACCGCCTTGGCATTGCCGGCAATGACCACCTGCCCCGGAAAATTAAAATTCGCCGCGGAGACAATTTCATCCTGGGCTGCCCTGGCGCACGCATCAACCACAACGTCGTCATCCAGCCCGGAAACAGCCGCCATCGCTCCCACACCGTGGGGTACGGCATCCTGCATAAACCGCCCCCGTTCCGCTACCAGGCCCACCGCGTCGCTGAAATCCAGAACCCCGGCACAGACCAGAGCCGTATACTCTCCTAGGCTGTGCCCGGCGAGGAAGTCGGGACGTGCGCCTCCCAGGTCATGCCAGATACGCCAAACGGCATAACCGGCAGTCAATAGCGCGGGCTGGGTATATTCCGTTTGATTAAGTTTCTGTTCCGGTCCGCTGAGACACAAGGACAGCAGGTCATAATCCAGTCTCGCCGATGCCATGGCAAAGAGTTCGGTTGCAACCGGGAAGTTTTCCACCAGGTCGGAGAGCATTCCTACGGTTTGGGAGCCCTGCCCGGGAAATACGAATGCCAGACCGTCAGCCCGCATATCTCATTTATCCGGCGGCAACCAGCGACCTGGTGAGAAATACGTGTTGGTCATCATAACGCCCGGGGTCGCTAATACCGGAGCAACGCCGAGCCCCAGGTAAACCCGCCGCCGACAGCCTCCATCAAAATGATGTCTCCTTGCCTGATGCGGCCGTCACGCACGCCAACATCCAGGGCCAGGGGGATAGACGCCGCTGAAGTATTGCCGTGTTCCGCCACCGTCAATATCACATCGTCCATACTCATGCCCAGTTTTTTCACAGTCGCGGTGATAATTCTCAGGTTTGCCTGGTGCGGCACGAGCCAGTCTATATCGTTTTTTGTAAAGCCGGTATGCGCGAGTGTTTCATCTACAATTTCATCCATCGCCTTGACGGCAAACTTGAAGACTTCATTGCCGCGCATACGGATGAAGGGCTCGGCGGTTTGGCAGGAAACCCCTGAAGGCACCTGCAGGTAGTCACTATAGCTGCCATCGGCGTGTAACAATGTCTTATAGACACCCGGGGTATCACTCCTGTCCAGGATGACGGCGCCAGCGCCGTCTCCGAATAATACGCAAGTCGTTCGGTCGCTCCAATCCAGTATCCTGGAGTTCATATCGGTGCCGATAACAAGGGCGCGCCGCATGGCCCCGGAACGGATATATTGATCCGCAATACTCAAGGCGTAGATAAAACCGGAGCAAACGGCTTGTACGTCAAACGCCGCGGCGCCGTTGCGTAAGCCGAGTTTTTTCTGAAGCAGGCAGGCGGTACTCGGGTAGATAAGATCGGGAGTTGAAGTGGCAACGATGATAAGGTCGATAGTGTCAGGTTCAATCCCGGACATATCGATGGCCTGCTGCGATGCATTGCAGGCCATCTCGGAAGTGGTTTCATCTTCCCGGGCAATGTGCCGCTGTCTGATCCCCGTGCGCGTCCTGATCCATTCATCGGAAGTCTCTACCAGGTCTTCCAGTTCCTTATTAAGCATGACCCGCTCCGGTAGATAGCCGCCACAACCAATGACTCGAGTGTAATGCATCGGTCAGTTCCGGGTTAATAATGCTTCCAGTTTGGAAGTGATCCGTGCGGGGATGTTTTTCTCCACTTCAAGCATTGCCTCTTCGAGTGCATGTGCGAAGGATACCCGGTCGGCTCTACCGTGGCTCTTGATAACAATTCCGCGCAAACCAAGCAAGCTTGCGCCGTCATAGCGCCGGGGGTCGGTTTTTCTACGGATGGATTTCAGTATCGGCATGGAGACGACCGAGGCCAGTTTACCGTACAGGTTTTTTTTAAACTCACTGGACACATGGTGGGAAAAAAATTCGGCCACACCCTCGCTGGCCTTCAGCGCAATATTGCCGACAAACCCATCGCACACGATAACATCCGCATAGCCGGAATAAATGTGATTACCTTCGACAAACCCGATGTAATTGAGGTGACTGTTGGAGAGCAAGGCTGCGGCCTGCTTCACCTGGTCATTGCCTTTATTCTCTTCTGTGCCAACGTTCAGTAATCCTACCTTTGGTGAAACAATATTTTCAACCGCGCCCGTCAGTTCTGCTCCCATCACGGCGAACTGAAATAATTGTTCGGCACTGGAATCAACATTGGCGCCAAGATCAAGTATATGCGTGTGATTATTGATGCCTGGTATGGTTGTACATATAGCCGGCCTGTCGATACCCGGCAGCATCTTCAGGATGTAACGGGAAATAGCCATCAATGCACCGGTGTTACCGGCGCTTACACAGGCGTGCGCTTGTCCCTTCTTTACCTGTTCAATAGCGACGCGCATGGAGGATTTCTTCTTATTGCGTAACGCTGATGAGGGCGCTTCGTCCATTGCAACAACTTCCGGCGCATGAATTACCTGAGCGCGGATAGATAGCTCAGGGGTCAACTGCGCCAGCCTCGGTTTGATTACGTCTTCCAGTCCTACCAGTTGAAGCTCGAGGTCGTGATGTTTTTTCAGCGCATAAATTGCTGCGGGAATAATCTCACCAGGCCCATAGTCACCCCCCATGGTGTCGAGCGCAAGACGAAATGCCATTTATGTAGTTTCTCCATATATTGACCGTGGCAACATTAACCCGGATTTCTCACCAGGTCGCTTGTTGCCACCGGATATTTGCTTGCTGCCAATGAATTATTATACATTCTTCACCACTTCACCATGACACACAGCGCTTGATGCGTTCATTGCATCCATCCCTGGATGCAACCCTNNGCGCAAAAAATCCGGCGCGATCATCGTATCACCTGGTGAGAAATCCGGGTTAAGCTTTCATGCTTTCCTTATTATCCATACAGGGCAGGACCTGGCGGTCAGGCTTATTCATCTTCCTCTTCGGTATTCAGCACTTTTGCTCCCCGGTAATAACCGTCCGGACTGACATGATGGCGTCTGTGTACTTCGCCGGTCGTTGGTTCGATTGATAAGGAGGGAGACTTAAGCGAGTCGTGGGCGCGGCGGGAATCCCGTTTTGATTTTGATTTCTTTCGTTGTTGTACAGCCATGGTAACAGCCTCCTGATTATCCCGATTTCAGTTCTTTTAGCATGTGAAACGGGCTTGCCCTGACGGGATTGCGTTCCATTGCCGGTTCGCCTGCGGCACAATCCTGCAGCCGATGCATCGGCGAAATCGGCAAGCTCAGTAATATTTCATCTTCAATAAATTCTGACAGTAACATGGTTTCCTGTTTCAGCGCCAGGGGTTCCAAAGACACCGGCAGCTCAGTTGCAACTCCTGCAAAAGTGACAGCCACATTTATTGTATGGGTCAGGTTTAACGCAAACGGTTCCAGGCAACGCTGGCATACCAGTTGCAGGTTTGTCTCATATCTGCCGGAGATACAAACGATCCCATCCTCAGAGCGGCTGAAAGCGAGTTTCAGGTCAACCATGCCCCGACTATCGCTCAACAGCTCGGTAAGACGGGTCATTTTGCCCAACTCAAGCCGACCTTCCAGACAAGCCCCCGCTTCCGCAAGACGCTCAGGAGCTATTCTGTGGGGCAAATCCGGGTACATCAGAACCGGAATTCTAACGACCGGAGCACTGACTGTCAAACTATTGACTTGACAGGGGGTTACAGATCATCATGTGTAAATGCGGGCTAAACTAATTCTGGCATCTTCATCAATCCATCGGAGGGCTCTGCTGGAGCGACTGCGGGTTCCGTTCACTTGTCACTCTCCGGATATCGATGAGAGCATCAGGACCGATGAAGCCGCTTCCTCTTTAGTCGAACGCCTGGCCCGGGCCAAGGCTCTGGCAGTAATGAAGGATTATCCGGATGCGCTGATAATAGGATCAGACGAAGTTGCCACCGTAAACGGACAAATCCTGACAAAACCTGAAGGGTATTCAGGCGCTGTGCGCCAGCTCAGGGTTATGTCGGGAAACCTGGTGGAATTTCTGACATGTGTTTGTCTTATCAACAGCCGATCCGGACAACAACAACTTGACACGGTTACGGTTGAGGTCCAGTTCAGACAATTAACGGAGACTGAGATTAACCGTTACTTAAGCTGGGATCAGCCTTTTGATTGTGCCGGCAGCTTCAAGTCAGAGGGCGCCGGGATTACCCTGGTCCATCGAATCAGTAGCGATGACAACACGGCCTTGTTGGGGCTGCCTTTGATCTCTTTACAGAGAATGCTGCGCAATGAAGGTTATAATTTGCCTTAAATTATGTTTATAACTTATTAATTCAATTAAATATATGTGTCTGTTTGCTCCGGTTTGTGAACAGTGCTTCTATTGCCCGTGAGAATTGCTCAAGAAGGGTATCCTTGTAGGTAAAATCCACTATCTCTTCAGCGCCGATCACTTCACGAGCCACATACTCGGCGCTGCCCAATTCATCGACCAGACCCAGATCTACGGATTGCTCGCCTGTCCATACCAATCCGGAGAAGATTTTCTCATCCTCGACCAGGCGGTCCCCCCGCCCCTCTCTAACGATCCGGACAAACTGTTGATAAATTCCGTCCAACAGTTGATCGATATGCTCGAGCTCTTCGTCCTGCTCCGGCGAAAACGGGTCCAGGAATGCCTTGTGCTCGCCTGCGTGATACAAACGCCGTTCAATACCCAGCTTATCGATAGCGTCTACAAAACCAAAACTGGCCATTACCACCCCGATTGAACCAACCAGACTGGCCTTGTCTGCATAGATCCTGTCTGCTGCCACGGCTATATAATAGCCACCGGATGCGCAAAGGTCGCTGATCACCGCATAGACCGGAATGTCGGGATGTTCATTTTTCAGACGCTTTATCTCATCGTTGACATGGCCGGCCTGCACCGGACTGCCGCCCGGGCTGTTAATGCGGATTATGATGCCTGCCGTATTACTGTCTTCATAAGCCGCGCGCAAACTTGCCGTCACATAATCAGCCCTGGCCTGCTCGCTGCTGGAAATAATGCCCTGGATATCTACCAGGGCGGTATGTTTGCCATCCTTCAGGTCGCCGGGTGAAATGCCCGTTTTGTCTATCAGGTAAATTACCAGGAAGAACATCATGTATATGGCGATAAACAGTTTGAATGCGATGCTCCAGCGCCTGGCCCGGCGTTGTTCAGTAAGGAACTCTCTGGCAATCTGGTTCACCAGGGCCTGTTCAAACTTTGAATCGGCTTCTGCGTTATTCTGCTGCCAGGGGTCACTCATGTTTCAATCTGCTGGCTAACTTTTCCCGTTGAACGTTATTCTTCCGGTATTGCGCTTGCGGCGACTTCCTTTTTTTCCATTCCGCTTTCAGGTCTGTTTTTGCCCTCGGCGATTTCTTCCACCTGTTTTTTTTCACGCACATTCCTGGTTCTCGCAGTGGAGCGAGATTGCCTGTTTTCATTGCTGGTCTGTTCCCGACTCCCTTGTCGGCGTTGGCCGTTTCCCGACGAATTTTCGTTTCTACGGGAACTTCTTCGTTGTTGTTGTCTGCCGCTATGATTACCGGAATACCTGTTTCTGCCTCTGCTGCGCGGTTTCTGGGATTTCTTCGGTGTCGAGGAGTTATCCTGTCGGGCCTGCTCATCAGAGCTACCGAACAGTTTACCGAGTACTCGACTCACCAGTCCTTTTTCCTTATCCGGTTTTGTCCTGGGAACCGGTCTTTCCGGTATTATCTGGGTCAAGGCTGGTTTTTCCGGGAGTTTCCGATTATCGTTTGAAATACTGCCCGCAGGGTTATCCTGCTTGACCTCCGCAAATTTGTAACTCTCTTTCTGGGATGAATCCGCTGCGGACTCCGTCAGGTTGATACGTTGCACCAGATACTGGGGCGTTTCCATCGTGGGATTGGGGCTGATAATGATTTCCACGTCAAGCCGTTGTTCTATATCGCGTATAGACTGGCGTTTCTCATTCAGCAGGTAGGTTGCAGCATCCACGGGCAACTGAGCCACCACTTTGGCAGTCAGTTCTTTCATGGCCTCCTCTTGGATAATTCGCAGGACCGCCAGCGACAGCGATTTGATCCCGCGAATAGTCCCCTGCCCGTCACAGCGCGGACATGGGATATGACTTGATTCTCCCAGGGATGGCCTTAATCTCTGGCGCGACATTTCGAGCAGGCCAAACCGCGAGATGCGACTCGTTTGCACTCGGGCACGATCTACCTTCAGGCCGTCCCTCAGGCGGTTTTCAACCTCGCGCTGGTTCCTGTTGTTTGCCATATCAATAAAATCGATGACAAACAGGCCACCCAGGTCACGCAGGCGTAGTTGCCGTGCGATTTCATCGGCTGCTTCCAGGTTGGTATTAAACGCGGTTTCCTCAATGTCTTCGCCTTTGGTAGCGCGCGCTGAATTGATATCTATGGACGTGAGGGCTTCGGTATGATCGATGATCAGCATTCCTCCTGATGGTAACTGAACCTCGCGGGCAAAAGC
>JAAXHV010000246.1 GCA_012270695.1 Gammaproteobacteria bacterium
GCCAGACTGAGTTGCCCATAAGGTTCGGGGCTTAAATTCTGGGTATCGGGACATAACAGGATATCGAATCCCATTTCTTCTATTCTTCCTGCCAGGTTTGCCGTATGACCCGGTGAAACTTCCATAATGATTCCGATTTCCCGCATAGTTATAGCGAATTCATCCCAATTAGTGGGTGTCCCAAATTCAGTCCTCTTCCTGCCAGGTTTGCCGTGTGACCCGGTGAAACTTCCATAATGATTCCGATTTCCCGCATAGGTTAGCTCAGACACAGATCATTCGTATGGAAGCAGGGGCCCACAGCAGAAGCCTCCTACCTTCGCAGGAGTGATTAGTGGGTGTCCTAAATTCATCCCATCCCAATTAGTGGTTGTCCCAAATTCATCCCAAATTCAGTTTGGCACCAGATGTTCACGTCCCGCTATCATCCAGTCGCGTTTGCTTTTTCAGTTTATAGTGCGCTTTTCCCTGTTGAACCTGCGCGTAGATATCCTCGGCTTGCCCACCGGTATCCTGTAACAGCATCCGGTGTGTGGGCAACGCTACGGCGCGCCATTCTTCCTGTTGTTGCTCATTCAACTCGTGCACCGTCACGTCCATTTCAGGCAAGGAGTTTTGGAAGTAATTATCCAGCGCGGCGCGGATGAGTGTCCGATTCAACTCAACACTTTCGATGCTGTCAAAAATAATGCGCCTGTGTCGGTCAGCCAGACCATCGTACCATTCCTTGTTAGCCAGAATGGGTCCCATGTCGAAAGCGTGTCTGGTGAGCATCAGGTGTGGAGCTGCCTTGGCAATGCCCGCTAACGTATACATGCCGACACCTGTTTGGCCGCTTTCAATCAGGTTTGTTTGCAAGGCAGGGATTACCTCTGCAAAACTCAACGGAATGAGATCGGCGCCGATTGCCTCGGCAAAATAACGTGAGCCGAGGGCGTTCGACGCCCGCATGGATATCCCCCTGGTTGCAACCGGTGTCATCAGCGGTTTTTTTCCATAAATATAAAACCAGCCTACTTCAGACCATTGAATCAGGGTCAACCCTTTTTCTGCGAACAGTTTTGCATAGGCGTCGGTCAGGTAATGGTCCATCACAAATGCGGCTTCGTCACGCGACTCAAACAGGTAAGGCGCAAGCAACACGTTCAGTTCCGGGATAAGCGTTGCAACTCCCTGCAATGCAAAACCGCCGATCTGTATCCGTCCCCGGCGCAGGTTTGCCAACGCCGTCTCTTCACTGCCCAGTTCACCGGAAATAAACAAGTCCAGGTCGATCTCGTCAGCGCCGTCCTTCTCTTCCAGCGTCGCCGCAAACCGCAGCCAGAAATCATGCCAGGGCGTGTCCGGTATGCCCAGTGAGGTCACCCTTACTTTGAGACGATCGCCGTGCCTGTCTGCACAGCCGGTCGACAGGGTAATCGTGACCGCCAGTAACAGAATTATCAGAACATTACGTAGTAGCAATAACATTAACCCGCGTTTCTCACCAGGTGCTGCGATGATCGCGCCGGATTTTTTACGCCAACGGGTGCCTGCGACCGAAAGCATAGCCGTAGCTCTGGTTGAGGAAGCACGTGCCCGTTGGCGTAAAAAAGACAAACGAGGGCGCAGCAAGCGCACTCTGTAGTGATGACATAGTGAACAGATTACCACAACTCATTGACAGCAAACATGTATCCAATAGCAACTAGCGGCCTGGTGAGAAATGCGGGTTTACGGCAAGTTGGCGAGAGTCAGATGTCCTTTTGTTATATCATTAATGGTGGTTGATAGGAACCCTTAATCCGGGCTGGCACCAGTTCGCCTGAACCTCTCATACATCAAAGCGTTATATGGCAAAACAATTTTTGCAGGCCCTGGGGCGTATCGAACGCGTCATTACCACCACCGCGTTTGCGTTGCTGATAGCGACTATTTTCCTTGACGTGTTCAGCCGGGAGATAACCGGCGTGGGACTGCACTGGGCTCGTCAGGCAGGCGTTTATGCAAATATCGTCGTGGTCATGTTCGGTCTCGGTCTTGCCTCTGCAGGCGGCAACCACTTACGTCCGCGCTTTGCCGACAACTGGTTACCGGCGCGCTGGAACCCGATCCTCATTCGACTCCAGGATGGCCTGATGAGCGCCTTTTGTCTGTTTGCCGGCGCAGCCGGCGCGCAGCTGACCTGGGAATCGATGTGGTTAGGCGAACGTTCGGCGCTGCTCCCGGTCCTGATCTGGCCGATATTACTGGTGATACCGCTGGCCTTTGTTCTGGTAGGCATACGCCACGCCATTTATGCATCCAGTCCCGCATTATCTCCCCGGGATCCGTTAAGCATCGATCCTGATCCCGTTTCTCATGACTGAAG
>JAAXHV010000247.1 GCA_012270695.1 Gammaproteobacteria bacterium
AAGCGCTTTTGCCGGCAGTTCAATTTTGAATTACAGGCTGCTGCCCTGGACGACAGCATTGTCATCTCATTGGGCGCGATCCACAGTTTCCCCCTGGAGGATGTGACCCGTTTCCTGAACTCAACCAGTGTCAGGGACGCGCTAACCCAGGCGCTGCTGGCAACCCCCATGTTCCCCACGCATTGGCGCTGGAACGCCACCACGGCCCTGGCTGTCAGGCGCAATAACAAAGGACAGAAAGTGCCCGCACAGTTCCAGCGCAGCGACGCGGAAGATCTGATGGCAGTGGTTTTCCCCGACCAACTGGCCTGCCAGGATAATCTTGCAGGAGAGAGGGAGATACCGCAGCATCCGTTGATCGAACAGACTGTCAAAGACTGCCTGTATGATCTGATGGACATTGACGGGCTGGAAAAAATACTGAGCCGGTATGAGGACGGCCGGGTCCGCTTCCATTGCCGCGACCTGGGCGGTCCTTCTCCCCTGGCGCAGGAAATCCTGAACGCGCGCCCCTACGCGTTCCTGGATGATGCGCCCGCGGAGGAACGCCGCACGAATGCGGTCATAGCCAGGCGTTTCAGGGACCCTGCCGACGCCGCGGACCTGGCCCGGCTGGACGCGGCTGCCATCACCCGCGTCCGCAGTGAAGCATGGCCTGCCGTCAACAACGCAGATGAACTGCACGACGCATTGATGCTCACAGGCGTTATGACCGAACGGGAAGGCAACGGTGACAAATCGGCAGGACAGCCGATTTGCACGACGATAGCCGCCCACAGGGGTACGTCCGGGGATGGACGCAATAACAACCCGGCCCGGGCGAACGGCCGCGCCTGGCTGATCGCGCTCACGGAGCAGGGACGCGCAACTGTCCTGCGCACCGGGAAACAGACCCTGTGGATATGCGCCGAACGTTTGCCTCAGGTCGAAGCGGTATACGCCGGAGCGCAAATGGACCCGCCGTTATCGGCCTCCGGCCCGGACGGAATAAAGAAAAGTTATGCACCGGATTCCTGCTTGCGCAGGAATGGCGAAGTCTGGACAAAAGATTCGGCCCTGGTCGAATTGATCCGCGCCCGGCTTGAATGCAGCGGACCCGTAACGGAAACGCAATTGGCTGAGCTGTTTGAGGCCAGCAGAACTGAAATCAGTACCGCGCTGCTGGCATTACAGAATGAAGGTTATGCCATGCAGGGGCATTTCAGCCCGGACGCCGCAGAGGTGGAGTGGTGTGAGCGGGGCTTGCTTGCCCGAATGCACCGCTACACCATCCGCTCGTTGCGAGAGGAAATCCAGCCGCTCCCAGTCGCAGACTATATGCGTTTCCTGTTTGACTGGCACGGTATGGGGAAAGTCCGGCCCGAGGGAGATAACGCGCTCCTGGCCGCACTGGAAAAACTGGAAGGTTGCGCGATTCCCGCGGCAGCATGGGAAAAAGATATCCTGCCGGCTCGGGTGAACGACTACTCGAACGCAGCGCTGGACCGACTGTGCGGCAGTGGCCGCATAGTCTGGACCCGCTTGCTTACCAACAGGTATAAGCCGAAATGGGATGAGGCATCCGGCAACAAGACAGTGTTGTTGAGAAACACGCCTGTTACATTGGTGGCGCGTGAAAACCTGGGACTATGGCAGAAACTGCAACCCCCGGAAACGGCACAGGAGCGTAAACTGTCTGCTGTGGCCGAAAAAACCCTGGACGTCCTGCGCCGCGAGGGCGCGTCATTTTTCACAGACCTGGTTCACAAAACCGGCCTGCTGCGCACACAGGTCGAAACGGCACTGGCGGAACTTGCCGCCTGCGGGTTCGTTACCTCCGACAGTTACGCGGGATTGCGGGCGCTGATTACACCGGAAAGCAAGCGTCCTGCCTACGCCCACGGCAAACGCCGGCGCAGGCGGGCGTCGGCCATGAACAGCGTCGACGCCGCAGGGCGCTGGTCGGCCATTCTTTCACCGGCGGGGAACCCTGAGCCGCTACCCGCAAACGTCTGGCCGGGGACGGATGAAAACACCCTCAATGCCATTGTGCACACCTTGCTGAAACGCTACGGGGTGCTGTTCCGCAAGGTACTGGAGCGCGAGCCGGATCTGCCTCCCTGGAGAGAACTGCTGTATGTCTGCCGGCGCCTGGAGGCGCAGGGTGAAATACGCGGTGGTTACTTTGTTGATGGTTGTTCAGGGGAACAATTTGCGCTGCCGGAGGCGGTTGCACCGTTGAGAAAACAAAAAAATGAAGCGCGGGAACTCCCCCCTGTGGTGATCTCCGCAACCGACCCGTTGAATTTGATCGGCACCGTATTGCCCGGCGAACGCATCCCGGCCGTACACAGCAACAGGATACTGTTCAAAAACGGTCTGCCGGTCGCTAAACAACTGAACGGCGTGACCACCTGCCTGACAGACGTTGAGCCCGCTTCTCGCTGGGAAATCGATAAGCTGCTGACGCGCCACCGTAATCCCATCGGGTTTATCGACAATACTGGCCCCGGTATCTCTTAACCTGCATTAACAACGCTTCATCACCCTGACTGCCGTCGTGCAGACCCATCAGCCGGGGGAAATGGGGATTCGCTCATGGCCGACACTTAAATTTGACATCCCCTTACTGTTTTCATATCATTCATACTACTCGTCTTATACAGGAGAAACGCAACATGGAACAAGAACGGTATCAAGCCCCCGCCACCCCCGAAGAAATCTGGAAGATCCTGCGAGAGTTATCCGAGAGTCAAAAGGAAACGGACAGACTGCTAAAAAATACCACTAAAAAAAGCACTCGGCAGATGAGGGAGATCAGGGAACAGATGAAGGATACCGACCGGCGACTGAAAAAGACAGATGCGCTGTTTAACAGCCAGTGGGGCAAACTCATGGAGAGCCTGGTGGAGGGCGACCTGGTGCCTTTGTTGCGCGACCAGGGGAGAACGGTGAACTCGACGTTGACCCGGGTCAACGGTCGGCGCAACGGCGAGCATTATGAGTATGACATCCTGGCGGTGGACGACGGGGAGGTGGTAGTCGTGGAGGTGAAGACCACACTCCGGGCGCGGCACGTGAAGCAGTTCCTGGGCAAGCTGGCACGTTTTACGAGTTACCGGGGCGAATACCGCGATTGGAAGGTCTACGGTGCGGTGGCGTACCTGAAGGC
>JAAXHV010000248.1 GCA_012270695.1 Gammaproteobacteria bacterium
CGGAGATCGCAGACCGTGGTTGGCAACGATAAAGAAGGTGGGATATGAATACCGTACCTGAGAAAGAAGTTACGGAAGACAGGGTTCGTCCCTACACCGGCGATGAATTTCTTGATGAACTGAAAGACGGCCGGGAAATCTGGATCTACGGTGAACGGGTCAGGGACGTGACGCAACACCCTGCCTTTCGTAATCCGGCCCGGATGCTGGCGCGGCTGTACAACGCGCTGCACAACGAGGAGGAGTACCCGCACCTGCGCACCGCTACGGATACCGGTAACGGCGGCTTCACGCACCCGTTTTTTAAAGTAGCGCGGACCCGCGAGGACGTGATAGCGCAACGTGAAGCGATTGCCCAATGGGCGCGTTTGACTTATGGCTGGATGGGGCGCACTCCCGACTACAAGGCCAGTCTCATGTTAACGCTCGGATTTAACCCCGGATATTTCGGAGATTATACCGATAATGCCCTGAACTGGTACAGGAACGCCCAGGAACGCGTGCCTTTTTTGAATCATGCCCTGGTCAATCCGCCGGTAGATCGAAACAAATCCCACGAGGAGATCGGGGACCTGTACATGCACTGCGTCAAGGAAACCGACGAAGGCATTGTTATCTCCGGCGCAAAGGTGGTCGCTACCGGGTCGGCGTTGACCCACTACAATTTTCTCGGCCAGTACGGGCCGATACCCGTGCGGGACAGACGTTATGCCATAAGCGGCATGTTGAAAATGGATAGCCCGGGGGTCAAGCTGATTTGCCGTCCCTCCTACTCGTATACAGCCGAAGTGATGGGCAGCCCGTTTGATAACCCGTTGTCGAGTCGCCTGGATGAAAATGACGCCATACTGGTCCTGGATAATGCCCTGATGCGCTGGGAGGATATTTTCATCTACCAGGACCTGGACGCGGCGAGCACGTTTCTGGGCACTTCCGGATGGGCTTACACCTTCGCCTTTCATGGTTGTACCCGCCTTGCGGTCAAGTTTGATTTCATTACCGGGCTGTTCATGAAAGCCCTGGAGATCACCGGCGCCAAGGATTTTCGCGGCGTGCAGGTTGCTATCGGAGAAATGATCGTCTGGCGGCACCTGTTCTGGGCATTGTCGGACGCCATGTGCGGTATGCCCGATGATTTCAAGGGGGTGAAAGTGCCCAACGGTCATGCCGGACAGGTGTACCGGGTGCTGATGACCATGGCCTATCCCCGCGCGAAGGAGTTGATAGAGAACATGGTGGCCAGTGGGCTGATCTACCTGAATTCCCACGTTACCGATTTTAAGGTGCCGGAATTGAAAGCTTACCTGGATAAATACCTGCGCGGCTCCTATGGCCACGATGCGGAAGACAGGGTCAAGACCATGCGCCTGTTGTGGGACGCCATAGGCACGGAATTCGGTGGCCGCCATGAGCTGTATGAACGGAACTACTCCGGCAATAATGAAAATATCCGCATCGAAGCATTGTGGGCGGCGCAGGGTTCCGGCCTGGATAAACAACTCAAGGACTTTGCCCAACAGTGCATGGATGAATATGACATCAACGGCTGGACGGTGGCAGACCTGATCAATCCCCACGACGTCAACCTGTTCATGAAAGATTCCGCAGATGACGCATCCCCGCTATAAGCAGGCAGGGACAAGGATGAACGCAGGTAGAACCGCTGACCCGGATTTCTCACCGGTTGATGCGATTGACATGGATGCATAGATAATCATGACAGCGCGAAGCCTGACCTGCATGTTGTTATTTTACCTGTTGGCTAATTCCGCGGTGACCAGGGGAGATATTGTCGAGGAGTCGTTTGCCGTCGACGAAGAAAAAACCGCATCGCTTAATCCCGCGCCAGGTACGGTCATCACAAAAGAGAACGTTGCATCGTTCAGCGACATTCTTCCCCCTAAGCTGGTGGAACTGATCGGTGGTGAATTTTTGACTATCACCACCGGCGAAGCCATATCTTTTACCACGCACCCCGCCTATATTGAGGCAACCAGACGTTATATGGATACAACCGAGCTTGGCCAGGAACCGGGGATTATACGCAATTATGTGGCCGGCCGGCCGTTTCCCCGGGAACCGCAAGCGGACGACCCCAGGGCAGGCGACAAGCTGGCCTGGAATCTCCGTTATACCTATACCTATGACAGCGGAGAGGTGGCCAGCTTCTATTGGCAGTACAGGGATATACGCAGAGACAGGATCGAAAGGCAATTGTCTTTTTATGCAAGCTCTCTGAAGTTCCTGCACAGACACGTGCAGGAGCCGGTCCCGTCCATGCCCAGGAATCCTTCACAGATCTATCATGCGCTTTATCTGAAGGTACTGGCTCCGCCCGACCTGCGCGGGACGCAACTGCTGGTGCAACGCCTGGAAGATGACACCAAGCAGGAACAAACCTGGCTTTATATGTCCGGCCACCGGCGCGTCCGCCGTCTGGCGTCCGGGCAAACCACGGACTCCTTTCTCGGCAGCGATATCATGATAGAGGATTTTCTCGGCTATAACGGTCGCATCATGGACCAGAAATGGACTTATAAAGGAGTCACCTGGGTTTTGTTGCCGTTCTTCAACCACGACCAGCAGCAACTGGAAGAAGTCGGTCAGCAACTCGATGGATTCAAGTTCATCGGTTTTCATGGTAAAGGAGACTGTTTTCCGAATGTCACCTGGCACATACGCAAGGCCTATATCCTGGAGGCCGAGCCATACTGGAAACAACATCCGTTGTCGAAACGGCGTTATTACCTGGATGCCCAGACGATGCTTCCGGTTTACGGGCACATCTTCGACAAGCCCGGCAACCTGTGGAAAGTCGCTATTGCCGCTTACTCTCATCCGGACCGGCATCATCCTTCCAATCACGGTATGGGCGTCCCGATCATCGATGCAGTCGCCATGATCGATATCCAGTCCCTGCACTGCACCACCTTGCAATTCAAGGCGATATTACCTGAGAAGCCATTTCGCGAAACGGATTTTACCGTGCAGGCATTGCGCGCGAAGGGACGTTAGCCAATGGATGCGATGCGCGCTACGAAGGTATGCTACACTCACATGTGACTACTATATCAGGGGGTTAATCATGCGTGATTTTACTATCGATAACCTGACGGAAATAGTTCTGGAAGAATACGGTTCCGGGGCAAAAGATCCCAGGTACAAACAGGTCATTACTTCGCTGATCAGGCATTTGCATGCGTTTGTCAAAGACGTGGAGCTGACCGAAGAGGAATGGTTCAAGGCAATCATGTTTTTAACCAGGACCGGACAGACCTGTGATGACAAGCGCCAGGAGTTTATCCTGTTATCGGACACCCTGGGAGTTTCCATGCTGGTGGATGCGATCAATCACCCCAAGTCGGGCAAGGGGACGGAGTCTACGGTATTGGGTCCTTTTTATGTAAAAGGCGCGCCGGAATACGAAAATGGCGCCAGCATCATCAAGCAGCAATACGCCGGTGAAGTCGCATTGGTACAGGGAAAGGTGACGGACCCCGATGGCGCCCCGATAACCGGCGCCAAGCTGGATGTGTGGCAGACTGCCGCAAATGGCTATTACGATGTACAGGATCCGACTATGCCGGAAGATAATATGCGCGGTATTTTCACCACTGACGCAGACGGCAACTACGCTTTTGTTACGGAAAAGCCGTTGTCCTACTCCATCCCGACGGATGGACCCGTTGGCGATTTGCTCCGCGCCAGCGACCGCCACGGCATGCGTCCCGCCCATATCCATTTCATCGTTTCCGCGGACGGCTATGAGTCGTTGACGACCCATGTATTTTCCGACGGTGACGAATACCTGGACTCGGATGCGGTGTTTGCCACCAAGAGTTCGCTGATAGGCCAGTATACGAAATCCGAGGATGCGGACCTGGCGGCCAGGTATAACCTGTCCGTCCCGTTCAGTCACCTGCAATTCGACATGGGTTTGATGCCTAGTACCCTTTCCAGTTAATATTGACATGTTCAGAGCGACACAGCGGCGCCAAGACAAGGCGCAGTCCGCAGAGAATGGCGCGCCCTTGTCAAGGGCTGCAACGCCGTATTGGCGCCGCTGTGTCGCTC
>JAAXHV010000249.1 GCA_012270695.1 Gammaproteobacteria bacterium
CGGTTGACGGCATGGCGCTCGCCGGTATTCGGGTATTTCATTGGCCGGACGGTGTTGTATTTATCCAGTTCATCCACCATGTAGAAGACTTTCACGTCCGTGGCGTCCAGGCGCCAGAAGGCGATCTTCTTCCCGTCCGGCGACCATAGCCAGGCCTGTCCGGCGGAGAACATCTTGCTGCCGTAGTCAAAAAAGCCGTTGAATATATTCGTGTCACCGTCCGTGGTGACGGCGCGGGTGGAACGGCTGCTTAATCCGGTGATGTAAATGTTGTTTTCCAGTACGTATCCCACGTGGTTACCGTCCGGCGAGAGACGGACGTTGAGCAGGCCTGGATTATTGCCGGCAAGCGGCCAGAGTTTTTTCATGTCTGGCTCATAGATGTAATAAGGCGCTTCATTCCTGCCGTCCCAGGTCAAACTGACCGGTCCCGTCAAAAGCAGGTAGCGGCGGTCAGCCGTCCAGCGGTAGCGACTCATCCGCATGGGCTCATCCTGGTATCGAAGCGTGTCCCCGGAGATGATCAGACGCGTGGCGCCGCCGGCGACGTCGTGCTCATGGATATCCAGGAGGCCGGTATTCGGGTTTTTTCTGGTGAAGGTGAAACTCTGTCCGCGGTTGTGCCACTGGATGTTTTGCGGCAGATTATTATTAAATTCACTTCCGGCAAAAATGCTTTCCAGGGTCAGCGCTTTTTTGTCCTGGTCCGCAAGACTCGTTGTCCCGCTGAGAACTAACAGGCAGGCTATTAAGGCCGCTAACTTGTTTCGTATCATTATTCGATGTTCTGGATCTGTTCGCGCATCTGTTCAATCAATACCTTGAGTTCAATAGATGTGTTACTCGTGTCGATGTGAACCGATTTGGAGCCTAGTGTGTTGGCCTCACGGTTCATTTCCTGCATCAGGAAATCCAGGCGTCTGCCGATGGGTTCTGCTTCTGCCAGGACTCGTTTTACTTCATTGATATGGGTTTCCAGGCGGTCCAGTTCTTCCGCCACGTCAAGCTTCTGCGACAATAAAGCTATTTCCTGTTCGAGCCTGCCGCTGTCCAGTTCAACTCCGATTTCCCGCACCCTGGCCATGTACCGGTCGCTGGTGGAGGTGATAATTTCCGGTATTTTGTCCCGGGTCCGTTGCAGCTGCTGTAGTGACAGAGCGCAGCGCTTTTCAATCATCTCGCCGATTTTTTCCCCTTCCCGAAGCCGGTTATCAAGGACGTCCTGCAGCGCCCTGTCCAATAAGGCAATGAGGAGTTTGCCGGTGCGTTCCAGGTCTGGCGTATTTTTATCGATGACACCAGGCCAGCGCAGGATGTCAACGGGATTTATGGGCGCAGGATCATTCACCGGGAGGCCATGGGATGCCTGGATGATTTTCTCGGTAAGCTTGGTATTGACGCAAAAATCGCCGGCTATGGAGTCTACGTCGTAGCGCAGGTTGCATTCCACCTTGCCGCGCTTAAGTCTTGCCGCAATATGTTCCCGCACGTCGCTTTCCAGGACACGCAGTTCCTCGGGCAAGCGGATCGAAATATCAAGGTAACGGTGGTTTACAGTGCGAATTTCCCACACCGCATGGCCCCATTCTCCGGAGTCCTCACGCCGGGCAAAAGCAGTCATGCTGGAAACCATTCCGGTTCTCCTCCAGGGGCGGGTTCAATAATGTTGTTATCATAGCACTGTTGCAAGTATATCGTTACCCGGATCACTCAGGATATCGGCGCGCGACAGCGCTGCAATGAAAGTGAGTGTTGCACTGTTGAAAAGGCTATAATGGCAACCCAGATCCGGTTGTGGAGGAGAATGATGCGCCCGAGTGGACGCGCCTGCGATGAAATGAGGGAAGTACGCATAACCAGGGCGTATACCTGTCATGCTGAAGGATCGGTGCTGGTTGAATTCGGCCGCACCAGGGTGGTCTGCAATGCAAGCTTTGACGCTTCCGTGCCACATTTCCTGCGAGGAGAGGGTAAAGGTTGGCTCACGGCCGAATATGGTATGTTGCCTCGTTCTACGGATAAACGGATGCGCCGGGAAACCAGGCAAAACGGGCGGACTCACGAGATTCAACGCCTGATCGGGCGTTCCCTGCGGGCTGTGGTGGATTTGAACAGCTTGGGCGAGAACACGATATTCGTCGATTGCGACGTTATCCAGGCTGACGGCGGCACCCGCACCGCTTCCATCACCGGCGCTTACGTGGCGCTGGTGGATGCCGTCAATCATTTGCTGGAACGGGGCGAAATTCAGACAGACCCGATTAGCGCCGCGGTGGCCTCCGTTTCGGTCGGGATATGTGGCGGGACCCCGGTACTGGACCTGGATTACGACGAGGATTCCGGGGCTGAAACTGATATGAACGTGGTCATGAATGACCGGGGCGAGCTGATCGAGATCCAGGGCACAGCGGAAGGCCACCCGTTCACATTCACCGAGTTGGATCAGTTGCTGGCATTGGCCAGGAAGGGGATTGAACGCTTGTTCACTATCCAGACCGCGGCGCTCAACCCCGAATAAGCGCTTCCAAAGCAGCCGTTAGCGGGAAATGCTGATGAAAAACGGAGAAATTGTAGTGGCCAGCGGCAATCCGGGTAAACTTCGGGAATTTTCCCAGCTGTTTTCCCCATATCACGTCAGGGTATTGCCGCAATCCGCGTTTGCGGTGCCTGCCGTTGAAGAAACCGGCGCCAGTTTTGTCGAAAACGCGCTGATAAAGGCCCGACACGCGGCAGCGCTTTCCCGGCGCCCGGTTATTGCCGATGATTCTGGCATAGAGGTGGACGTTTTGAACGGCGAACCGGGAGTCTATTCAGCGCGCTATGCCGGTGAAGACGCCACGGACAGTGACAACCTGCAATTACTGCTGCGTAATATTGCGGCTGCCGAGGTCAGGGAACCTGCGGCCAGATTTCGTTGTGTCATCGCCTACCTGCGCAGCGCCGGTGACCCTGAACCCCTGATCGCGCAAGGGGTCTGGGAAGGACATATCGTCGATAAACCGGCGGGAAATAACGGATTTGGGTATGATCCGATATTCTACGTACCGACGCAGGGTTGTACTTCGGCGCAATTGCCGCCGGAGGTCAAGAACGCAATCAGCCACAGAGGGCAGGCCTTGCAGAACCTGGTGGAATTAATGAAACAGGCGAAGGCGCTTGAATAACACCGGATCAATGGCGCAGTCATGGCTGGGGAGATGGGGTCAGGTCGCACATTACACGCACAGGCAAGGTTTGTTGCAGTTTCTCAGTCATTTTTTTGTGTGTGCAATGTGCGACCTGACCCCATCTCTCACAGTTGGCGGGAGATTTTGATGCTG
>JAAXHV010000250.1 GCA_012270695.1 Gammaproteobacteria bacterium
CGACGTTTCTCGAACATGTCGGCATTCACCTGCGCAACGGCCGGACTGTTTATTGCCGGCTTGGTATCTGGTTAGACTGTTTTTCTTGCCGTTTGTTCCGTAATGTGACGAGTTGAACAGGGCGCTTCATACAGGCAAAATACACCTTGAATGCCCGTTTCAAATCTCCAACGCTGAATTTGGGGATAGGCGTTCTGTAGAATTTCTCTCGACAAACGCAAGAACAACAATCATGAGTCGCAAACCCATCATTGCAATCACGGCCGATTACATCATGGTCAGGGAAATGTGGCCGGCTGCCGTTGTCTATAATGTTTACAATGACGCGGTTATCCATGCGGCCGGCGCCCTGCCCTGGCTACTTCCGCCCGCCGGTGAAGCCCTGGACCATGAAGTCTTGCTGGACAGGATAGACGGCATTGTGTTTACCGGCGCGCGTTCCAATATTCAACCGCAGCGCTACCAGGGCGAAACCGCGGCTGGGAATACCGTGCAGGACCCGCACCGGGATGCGACAACCCTCCCCCTGATTCCAAAAGTAATCGACGCCGGCATTCCCATGTTATGTATCTGTCGCGGTATCCAGGAGCTTAACGTAGCCCTGGGGGGCAGCCTGCACCAGGACGTGCCCAACCTGCCGGGGAAATTAAACCACTTCGCGCCTGAAGAGTGGAGCATGGAACGGCGTTTCGGCCCATCCCATGAGGTCCTGTTTGAAAAAGACAGCGAACTAGGCAAATTGAGCGCAACGAGAACGATCACGGTGAACAGTGTCCATGAACAGGGCATCGACCGCATCGCTGACGACCTTGTCGTAGAGGCGCGCGCGCCGGACGGGATCATCGAGGCAGTCCGGGTCCGGGGCAGCAGGGCATTTGCAGCCGGCGTGCAATGGCATCCCGAGTGGGATTGGCGCAGCCATTCTCTGAACGCGAAAATATGGGCGTTTTTCGGCGCAGCCTGCCGGGACAGAACACAGGGGACAGAGGACAGTAATCAGAAAACCAGGAGAACGCTTTGAGCTTATCAACAGTTTCAAGGAATTTTTTTATTTTCATGATCGTCCTGTGGTACGGGTGGGCCGGCGCCGTGGAACTGCCCAGGCCCATAAAAATTGTGATTGAAGGTCATAAAATACCGCTGAGTGCCTACAGTCTTTACGTCAGGGAAGTCGGCAGACAGGAACCGGTCCTGGCGGTGAACCCGGAAATACCACTCAATCCCGCGTCCGTCATCAAGATCGTTCCGACACTCGCTGCCCTGGAGTTATTGGGCCCGGCCTATCGCTGGAAAACCGAAGTCTACACACCGGGCAGTATCAAGGGCGGGGTGTTGCAGGGCGATATCCTGTTCAAAGGGTACGGCGACCCTTATCTCGTCACTGAAGAATTCCGCAAAATACTGGAAGAACTGAGACGTAGGGGGATCCGGGAAATAACCGGCGATCTGTTGATTGATCACTCCTATTTTAATGTCCCATTTGAACATCCCGGCGCGTTCGACAATGAGCCTTATCGTACCTATAACGTGCTGCCGAACGCCTTTCTTGTTAATCTCAAGGCGGTTTATTTTCATTTTTATCCCGCCGCAAACGGCAGGAACGTTCAGGTTCATGCCGAACCTGACCTGGCCGGACTGAAAATCGATAACCGGCTGCGCTTGCGGAAACGTTATTGCGGCGGTTTCCAGAGGGGTATAGCCGTGTCTGTCCCTGACGGGAACAAGGCCGATGAGGTCATCTTTTCAGGGAGATTCCCGACGGGTTGCAGACACTACATCCTGTCCCGTTCGGTGCTGACCCATGAAACCTATGCATTCGGGGCTTTCAAGACAATATGGCAGCAACTGGGCGGAAGCATTGCCGGGCAGGTGCAGGCAGCCGTGGCGCCGACAACAGACAAACCGTTCCTGGTATGGCATTCAAAACCCTTGTCCGACGTCATCAAACTCATCAATAAATTCAGCAATAATGTCATGAGCCGGCAACTGCTGCTGACCCTGGGGGCCGAGTTGCAGGAACAACCCGGGACGACCGAAAAAGGTATCCAGGTTATATACGACCATCTGGTACAGCTGGGCCTGGATACGCAAAGCCTGAAAATCGATAACGGCGCCGGGCTGTCGAGAGAAACACGGGCTTCCTCCAAATTGCTGGCGGATATCCTTGAATATGCCTGGACCATTCCCTACCGCCCGGAGTTCATCTCATCATTATCCATTACCGGGGTGGATGGTACTGCAAAAAACCGTTTGAAATACAAAGCGGCTTCGGGCTACGCCCATATCAAGACAGGTACGATTGATGATGTCTCCGCAATAGCAGGGTACGTTCATGCCAGGTCCGGACGGGAGTATATCGTTTCCGGCATGTTGAACCGGAAACAGGCACACAAGGGTCACGGCAAGGAACTGATGAACGCCCTGGTTACCTGGGTCTATAATCTATAGCCACAGGGGGCACAGAGACCCTGGCCCGCGCAAGCGGGAATCCATAGTCCTGTTTTCGCGGGCTAAAAATGCGGGGCACGCCACAGTCTGAATTGGCAGGCAGGGCGGTCCAGGGCCAGGGCTGCGACATGAGTTCCGGGTACGGGAACGTTTTTTATCAGCCAGCGGGCAGCAGCATCCTGCCCATGTATTGTCAACGCCTCACAGACTTCATCCGGGTCAATACTGACGTCAAACTCCTTCAGGCCATAGACAATCCCCGCGCCCAACGCCTTGACGAAGGCTTCCTTACGGGTCCAACAGGTAAAAAATGCCTTCAGCCGGGTATCCTGGGGATAGCTGTCCAGGATCCGCAATTCAGCGTCGGAAAAATAACGTTTTGCCAGGGAGTGCCATTCCACATCCGCCCTGATTTTTTCCAGGTCCACGCCCAGTCTGCCCCCCAGGGTGAGCGCCACCAGGGCAACGCCGTGGGAATGGGATACGTTGAATGCGATGCTTACTCCGTTTACGTTGCTCACGAGGGACGGCTTGCCGTGTTCACCATAATCAAATTCAACCCCGGCAATATCCAACCCGGTCATTTTCACCAAAACCTGTCTGAGCAACCCGCGGGTAACGATAAATTCCCTGGATTTAAATTCCATCCCGAATTTTTCCGCGCGCGCATGCTCTCCCGGGGACAATAATGCCCTGTATGCCTGCACCTGCTCCTCTCCCGGCTCCGTTGAGGTCAACCAGATATCGACGTGGTGCGGGGAGATTTGAAGATCATCCGGTGCTGTTTGCCAGGTATCGTTCATTGCCCCGGATTCTATCCTTTTTTCAGCCATGCAGGTGACCGGAACAGGAGTTTTGCGTATTATGGAAATACCGGTTTGACAAAGATGAACAGCAGAGGTGACAGATGATACAACTATACAACTATCCCAATACGCGCGGCCTCAGGGTGACCTGGATGCTGGAAGAACTGGAGGCGGAGTATGAGTTCAAACTGGTGCCATTCGGCAGCAACGGGTTCGCCTCCGAGGAATATTTAAAAGTCAACCCCGCAGGAAAAGTCCCGACAATCCGGGACGGGGACCTGGTGCTGACCGAATCGGCTGCCATCGTGACTTACCTGGGCGATAAGTTCCCGGAGAAAAATCTGGTGCCGCCGGCAGGCTCAGCCGCGCGCGCGAAATACAATCAGTGGTGCTACTTTGTTTTGTCGGAACTCGAACAGCCCCTGTGGACCAAGGGAAAACATAAATTCATGCTGCCCCCGGATAAACGCGTGCCGGCAGTGATCGAAATCGCCGAATGGGAGTTTCAAAAGGCATTGAACATACTCAGCCAGGGCCTGGATGGCAACAGCTATATCCTGGGAGACAGGTTCAGCGCCGCGGATATCCTGATTGGCAACACCTTGTCCTGGGCGCGTACTGCAAAACAACCCGTTGAGATTCAGAATGTAAATGACTATGCGGATTCGGTACTGGGCAGGGAAGCGCTGCAACGGGCCAGGGCCAGGGAAGCAGCATCCGTCAACACCTGAAACAGGTATCCGACCCGCATTTCTCCAGGTCGCCAGCTCCCATAGCGCATCAGCTGATGAGAACTCCGGGCTGAAAGCCCGGCGCCGCTACTGACTCAGCAAGCGCGGAAATGCATATACCCTATGTCATCGGGGGTATGAACAGAGCCGTCGTCTCTGATACAACGTATCCCCTGCCCTGACGTAATTTCTCCGATGCGATACACGGGTTGACTGATATTTTTCAGTTCCCGTTGTTTTGCCGGTGGTACGGTAAAACACAACTCGTAATCATCGCCGCCGCTGAGGA
>JAAXHV010000251.1:0-1284 GCA_012270695.1 Gammaproteobacteria bacterium
TCATTGGCATCCAGAGTGTACGGCACGACCAGGTGGGGTTTGTTATTCACAACCTCCCAGTAGGGTAAATCATCCGCGTAGGAATCCGCATCGTAAAGAAACCCGCCGTGCTCTACGACCAGGCGGCGCGTGTTCGGGCTGTCACGACCGGTGTACCAGCCCAGCGGCGGAGTGCCGGTGAGCGCGGTAAGCGTATCCACCGCCAGCTTGATGTGATTGCGCTCCGTTTCTTCATCGATAAACTGGTAATTGATCCAGCGCCAGCCGTGACTGGCTATCTCGTGGCCGTCGTCCAGCATGGCCCGCACGGCATCCGGGTTACGCTGCAAGGCCATGGCTACTCCAAAAACGGTAACCCTGATGTCGCGTTCGCGAAAGATGCGCAGCAAGCGCCAGAGGCCCGCACGACTGCCGTATTCATAGAGGGATTCCATACTCTTGTGGCGCACGCCGGCGAAGGCCTCGGCGCCGATGATCTCGGATAAAAAAGTCTCCGACACCGCATCCCCATGCAATACGGAATTTTCCGCGCCTTCCTCGTAGTTAAGCACGATCTGTAAGGCGAGGCGCGCGCGGTTCGGCCATTCGGGATGCGGAGGGCTGGCTCCGTAGCCGGTTAAATCACGCGGATAGCTCATTTCGCCCATACGGATATAAAATCAACCGATGCTCATTGTTATTACTGTACAGGCCAAGCAGAGAAAAAACCATTATAATGACGCCGGTCTAGGGAACCTGGGAATTTTCTACAGACGCGATATGAGCGACAACGAACGATTAACGGATATTAAACATGTATTCGTCGATCTGGCTGACGAACGTATGGGTACTGAAGCAATTTATTGTACGGACGATTTCTTCGCTCCCATGCAGAACATGTTAAACCCAAAGGAACCGGTATACATTACCGACAAGTACACCGACCGTGGCAAGTGGATGGACGGCTGGGAATCGCGGCGTAAACGCAACGGCGATTATGATTACTGCATCGTGAAATTTGGCTTATCCGGCATCATCAAGGCCGTGGACGTGGATACGCGGCATTTTACCGGGAACTACCCGGCACAGGCATCGCTGGACGCCTGCTATTCGGGACACACTCCTGATGAAACAACCCAGTGGACGGAGATCATCCCCAAGTCCAACCTGGAAGGCGATACCCATAACCTGTTTGATTCGGACAATACGGATATCTGGACGCACGCCCGCTTGAATATTTATCCCGACGGCGGCGTTGCGCGCCTGCGTATATACGGCAATGTCTATCGCGACTGGAGCGCCGTT
>JAAXHV010000251.1:1347-16158 GCA_012270695.1 Gammaproteobacteria bacterium
CATGCCCGGGAAAGGCATCAACATGGGTGATGGGTGGGAAACGCGACGCCGGCGGGACACCGGCCACGACTGGCTCATCCTGCAATTGGGTCATGCAGGGAGAATCGAAATGATCAACGTTGATACTGCTTTTTTTAAGGGAAACTACCCGGACCGTGTCAGCCTGGATGCCCTTTACCTGCCAGGGTTCGATCGTGATGCGCCTTCACCGGAAGAAGTAGCCTGGCACGACGTGTTGGGACTGGTGCTGGAGATGGACCCGGACGCGCCTCTCAGGGATGGCGTTACCTGGCAACCGCTCCTGCATGAACAGAAACTGGGGCCGGATAAAGAGCACTGGTTCAAGAAACAATTGCTGGATACAGGACCGGTCAGCCATATCAGGATCAATATACACCCCGACGGCGGCATCAGCCGTTTCCGGGTGTTCGGCTATAAATACAACGAATAACTGAGACGTGGATAAATTCTACATTCGTTCACAGGAACTGCTGGAAGATTCATTCAGGCTGGCCGCGGCGATCTATGCCAGCGGCTTCCGCCCCCATTTCATCGTGGGGATCTGGCGCGGGGGTTCACCGGTAGGTATCGCCGTACAGGAATATTTTGAATTTCGCGGGGTGGAAACGGATCACATCGCCATCCGCACCTCTTCCTACACCGCTATCGGCGAACAATCGAGCACCATCCGCGTGCACGGCCTGCATTACATTATAGAGAACGTGAACGCAGAAGATTCCCTGCTCATCGTCGATGACGTATTCGATACCGGCAGGAGCATAAAGGCGGTACTGGATGAACTCGCGGAAAAGACCCGGCGCAACATGCCTTCCGACCTGAAAATCGCCTGTCCCTGGTACAAGCCGGGAAACAACAAAGTAAACATCATACCCGACTACTACATCCATAAAACCGATCAATGGCTGGTGTTTCCCCACGAACTTGCCGGATTGACCATTGAGGAAATCAGAGCAGGAAAACAAGACCTGAGCAAAATCTGCAACCTGCTAGTCGACTGAGCGCCTCTTCCCAATCCCCAATCCCCAATTCCTAATTCCTACTGTTAAGTTACACTAAAAAAGGACACGGGTCAGTATCGATGAAAATAGAAAAAACCTTCGAAGTGGATGCCCCGCAACAGGCAGTCTGGGATTTTATCACCTCGCCTGAGCAGGTCGCTCCCTGTATTCCCGGTTGCACGGGGGCCGAAGAAACGGAACCGGGCAAATACAAAGCGGTGATCAAGACAAAGGTCGGCCCGATAAAGACCACATTTAAGGTCAATATTGAAACCCAGGAGGAACGCCCTCCCGAATTTGCCGCCTATACAACATCCGGTGAAGAAGGCAGCCGTGCCAGCCTGATAAAAGCCATGAGCGCCGTGAGTCTGAAACAACTCGATAAAGATACAACGGAAGTGACCTACCGATCGGAGATCAACATGCTGGGACGGCTGGGAAAATTCGGTTCGGGACTGATGCAGAAGGTCGCCGATTCAATCGGCAACGAATTTATTGCTACAATGCAAGACAGAATCAAATCCGGGGAATAACAATGCCTATGAAACGATATCTTGCGGCGCTGGCTGTTGTTACGTCAATTCTCACCTGCCCGGCTCATTCACAACAATACGGGTCCACGGATTTCCACGCCACCGGTGACCCGGAAGCTCATGCCCTGTTTATCCGCGGCTTGGTGATGCTGCATAATTTTGAATACGAAGATGCACGGGAGACGTTCCAACAAGCACGCAACCTGGACCCGGACTTCGTCATGGCCTATTGGGGCGAAGCCCTGACTCACGAACATCCGCTGTGGAACCAGCAGAATCAGGCGGCGGCCAGGGGCGTTCTGGAGCAATTGGCCCCGAGTGCTGAGGCACGCGTCGAAAAAGCGCAGACCGAACGGGAAAAGGCCTATATCCGCTCAGTCAACATCCTGTTCGGCGAGGGCGATGCCAGAGACCGGGATTATGCCTACAGCGCGGCTCTGAAAACAATCAGCGAAACCTGGCCCGATGATATCGACGCCCGCGCACTGTATGCCTTGTCGGTGCTGACCACCAGTCACGACGGCCGGGATTTTTACAAGTTCATACAGGCTGGCGCCATCACGGAGGAATTGATGGACCGTGCTCCACACCATCCCGGCGCATTACATTACAACATTCACAGCTACGACGACCCTGTCCATGCCCCGCTTGGGCGGCGCGCCGCGGACGTCTATTCCGAGGTGGCACCGGCCGCGGTTCACGCATTGCACATGCCG
Organism: Gammaproteobacteria bacterium; assembly: GCA_012270695.1. Lineage (GTDB taxonomy): Bacteria > Pseudomonadota > Gammaproteobacteria > Eutrophobiales > Eutrophobiaceae > JAAXHV01. The sequence continues at coordinate 3,616 of JAAXHV010000251.1, forward strand.
TCACACATCTATTTCGCCCTGGGCGATTATGAACGGGCCGGCCACCTGAACGCCCGCTCATTCGAAGCCGCACTGGAACGGATGCAGGATAAAAATCTCCCCTACAACGGCCAGGCCTATCACTCCTTGTCCTGGCTGCTTTATTCCCGCCTGCAGGAAGGCCGGTTTGGTGAGGCCCGGCGCCTGTTAGGCTACGCAGAAAAGGAATGGAAAAAAGCCGATACACCGACCAACCGCAACGGTTTCATTACCTGCCGCAGCAACTACATTATCGATACCCAGGGCTGGGACGATCCGCTGCTGGACCTGGAGGTCAACTACGACAAGGTATGGCCGTCCACTATCGCCATGGATCAATACGTCATGGGCCTGCGGGCACTGCACCAGGGCGATACCGGCAAGGCCAGGACGGTCGTGGATAGCTTTGTCCACTCGCCCAACCCCGAAAGCAGGAGTATCCGCGCGGCCGCGCCGTCGGTGCTGAAACTGTTGCTGGAAGGCCGGCTGCTCATCGCCGAAGGGAACCATCAGAAGGGGCTGGCGCTGATGCAAAAAGCCGTTGACCTGGAACAAACCCTCTCACCCGCCATCGGCCCCGCCATGCCGCAACCGGCTGCGGAAGCCTTGGCGGACGTATACCTGGAAATCGGCGCCACGGACCAGGCTCGGGAGAACTATGAATTGTCCCTGACCCGGGCCGTCAACCGCCGACGTTCCGTCGAAGGACTGAAAGCAGCCACTGACGCGTCCTGAGCGCTGTCGGCAAAGTTCAGCGCAGACTGAACTGACATTTAAGATCTGATGCAACCATGCCATGACCCTACGCTGATTTACACCAAGAGACAGGCCATGAACAAAATCGCCGGATTCGTTGTTTTTATCATTGTTACTACGTTTGTGATAATAGGGACATCGCCAAGCCATGCGGAAACCTATTATTACTACGATCTACCGGATAACATTGAGCTTCCGGAATTGACGCTGACAGCTGAGCAGTTCCACAGTATTCTGAGAGATATGCTACTCCCATCCTGGGGAAGCACACAGCCTGACGCATACCTGGACGACCTTAAATTCCTGGAACAGCCAGCGCTCGGACAGATTAAGGCCCATCACGCATACGCCAGAGGCGCTACGGGGAGAGGCGTGCGCATCGCAATTGAAGACGATGGGGTGGATCTTCTCAATCCCGAGTTCCAGGGTCGAGTCAACTATGACGGAGCATTATTGACCTACTGGCGTCCCTTAGCCGTCTCTGAAGGAGAAGACGCCCCTCCACATTGCCAAGGCTCTTTTACCGACGCAGAATGCCATATCTTTAAGATCGATGCGCAGGGCGATGAAGAGATCATCCGCGATTACGCCCGCTATATCATTGAGGCGTATGGTTATCCCGACGAGGACGATACGTGGTTTATCCAGGACATCAGCCAGAATGACCTCCTGGCCTGGAATGAAATACCGGCATTATACGAACCGAAGCATGGACACGGTACGAACGTGGCATCCGTTGCTGCCGGGTGGCTTTTCGGCGTTGCCCCCGGGGCTGAGATCGTGCCGCTTGCATACAACTTCGATGAGCAAGAAGAAACCAGTATTGTCTGGCAGCCAATACTGGATGAAATAGAACAATCCAGAGCGAGTCCGGATCCTTCTTATGCTAATGAAGTGGATTTGGAACTTGCAAGCTGGCATAAAGACCATTATGCCAACTTCGATATCATCAATCGTTCCTATGGTGAACTCTCGGAGCTACAAGGAGAAGCTCATCCGTACCAGTTCGTGGAGTGGGTAAAGCACAACCTTCCCCGCTACTGGCGCGCGGTCACGCAACAAGACCTGGCGCCCGGACAACAGAAGACTATCGAAATCTGGTCAGCAGGGAATGAAAGCCAATGGGTGCCTGGACCCGATTCTGCGCTTCCGATTTGGGAAGAAAGCCTACGTGGACACTCTTTCGCAGTGGTTGCCACTGACCTTGATGGCCTGATTGCCAGCTACTCGAATCGGTGCGGCCCCCTGCCCGGTGACTGGGACGCGGCAGTACATGGACGACACTACTGTCTGGCAGCGCCAGGGACACTCAACGCAGTGCAACCGGACTTCGATACCGATTATCCCGAGAACAGTATCTTGAGAGGTATCCAGGGAACCTCATTTGCCGCGCCCCTGGTCTCAGGCGGCATTGCCCTGGTGATCGAATACTTCCGTGGCCAGCTCAGTAACCAGGAGGCCGCTCTTCGAGTCATCAACACTGCGGACAATACTGGCATCTATACCGACTACTTCACCTATGGTGCCGGAATGCTGGACCTGGAAGCGGCCACGAGTCCCGTCGGAGCAGTCCAGACCGGCACTACCCACACCCAGGCTTCCATAGCGCACACCTATTTGCAAACGCCGGCTGCATGGGGAAACGTCAATAGGCACCTGGATGGTGTGGAAGTCGCCGGTTTTGATGCCTGGAATGCACCCTTCTGGTACTCAGCGGATTCCCTGGTCAGTTCATCCCGGTCTTATCACGCGCTGCCCGTCCCCAACTACGAACCGACCTTTGAACAAACCGCGCTATTGCCTCACCTGCATTGGTTCAATGTAGGGGGAAGACGCGGGGGCACCGGCCTGCTGTCGGAACAGGATGGTATGAAACTGCGCATGACTGCCTTGAGCGGCGCTGCTGACGGCTTGGACGACTTCTCCCCGGACTCGTCTTATCATACGTTCGGATTTTCAGGGGAGATAATCGCGCAGACCCGAATGGGTTTTTTGATGGAATCCCATACCAACCAAGGCACTCGCCCGGCGGGAGCATTCGGAACAACCATGGACGCACAACTTGTTTGGGTTGCACGCGAGCACACCTGGCCTCTGCATCCTGAAAAGCGCTGGACACTGCACCTTGCATACTTGTTTGCTGCCGGACGACCCGACTATGAGAGCAGGGCTATGTTTGCAGCAAGCGGTTCTCTGTACTCTGCGGCCTCAATCACCGTGGAGCAGCGAAGCAAACAAACGCGAACCCGGTTATCGATCGGACAGCCGTTGCGGGCCGAGAGCGGTCGGGGGACGTTGCGCTACGCGACGGGGCGTAATCGACAAGGCGAATGGGAGTATGCCGAAACCCGGTTTTCCCTGACGCCCGCAACGCGCGAGATCCAGTTACAACTCCGTCACGACAGGCTGCTCGGGGCCGGAAGAATTGCGATTGAGGCTGCATACGCCCATAACGCCGGACACACTGTCGGAAATCACCAGGCCCGGTTCGGTTTGGGCTACCACATTGAATGGTGAACTCCGGCCGCACTGTACCACCAGTTGCAAAATGGTGAGTTTGTCATAGCCCATAATGGAACGGAATGTATGAATCAAGCGCGGATTTATTGAGACCAGCGCCCGCGTCCACCCCTATTTTTTGAGGGTTGTGTTTCTCTGATCCTGCCATATGACATCCGATGGAGCGAATGTCCCATAGCCCCCCTGGGAAGACCGTCGGATCTCAGAACGAAGTATCTTAGAGATACTCCACGAACAGAACCAATGGTAACGATCTGTATTCATTGGTTGTTGATCAGGAACAGAGGCGTGCGTCAGTAGTGATTTGACGGAATGGGGTCGGGCTGGTTTGTACCACAGTGGCCAAGAATAGTACCCGTTTTTCCATGATCCCGAGCATCCTTGGGTCAGGGTTCGACCCCGGCCCGCGAACACGGGATACAAACTCAAACCTAATATGGCTAAAGCTTCAGGACCAGGATTGGTTAGTTTCTTGTCTTTCGCAGGGTCATCTGCCGTCAACGCATACACCCGATCGTCGCTGATGTCCCACATGAGGGAGGGAAGCTGACTTTTATAGCTCCAAGGTCCCCTAAGTCCCGTAAGAACTTCCTCCTGAGAAACTCCACCCAGAATTTGACGGGCCATATCCAGAAACTTCTGTTGTCCCGCTGTGAAATACAGATCACTTGGCTTAGCTTCGCCTTTCCTGTCTATACTGCCCTCCGCGACGAGTGCGGACGCCAATGCCCCGGATGAGCTGCATTGACAGCCTCGTTTGAGATAGAGTCGTATATCGGAAGAAGCGAACTTAAGTTCGTCTCCTTTGTCCATAGTAGAGTCGTCAATTCTTTTGGGATTTAAGGCTGGACTATCCTTCCATTCGGCGAAAATTTTCAGCGCCTGCTCTGATATCCGTTCTATGGAGAAGTCGTTGTCAATAATCGCATGCGGAGTGATATCATCGCTCCACCACAGGCTCGGCTGCTCCGGCTTGGACGCGAACGCTACCTGGATGCCGAGGGCAGCGAGAAATCCCAGGGGGTTCGTTCCCTCTAGCCCGTTGAGATGCGTTCCATTCATGAGTATCCTACCTCTTCGGCGCTCTGCTGATGATCGGCAAGACGTAGGATCGCCTCCAGCCACGCCAACCCATGGTATCCGTATCGCTCTACTAGACGCCAGAAACGCTCAGCCATGTCAAGAGCAAGAGGACTTTCAACGAAATCGGAGTGAACCTGCATGATGTGGCCCTCGAATGAGTAAACAAGTGTCTGCGGTTCCGGGTCCTCGATGACAGGAGGCAACGGGCGCGCCCAGCCATGGTGCGTTCCCACCAAGTGAAGTACCAGATCTTTATCGTGTGCGGCACCGAGAACCTCGGAATTCGATTCGACCATGGCCACGCTTGCAATCTCGTGCCGCATTCCGGTGGGATATAGCCAGACCCTACCTGCACCTGGCAGAGACTTAGCCAATGGCTCTTCGAGCATCTCTAGTGCAACCGGATCACCGCCTACCAACTGTGCTTGAAAGCGCCTATCAACCTTACCGAGGTCGTGCAATCTTCCTGCCAAACGCAGGTCATCTATGGACTCCGCTGCCAAACCAAGCCGGGTAGCGATGCGCTCAGCGCGCTCCCCGACACCGTCGAGATGGTGGTGGAGGGACACGCCGGTGCCGGTCAGTGACCCGGACTCGTCGGAACCGTCCATCGTTGCTGCGTCTACCGCGGATTTTTTTGTATGAATATGTCGCTCGCTCAGGATATAGTAAGCCTCGTTGGACGCCTCATTATCAAGCCCGATCGGCGTGAGATCAAAGTCTCTGCATAACCTCTCAACTGCATCGGTAAACCACTCCGCTTGCTCTCCCGGGTCGTTTTGCCACTGAGACAGCCATTGCGAAATTCGATCCCTGTCTGGAGAGTCCGCATCAATTCCATCAACAGGCTTCGGCAGAGAATGAGAATCGAACAAACGAGGGTCAAGCCGTAGCGTTGCCCTGCGACCGTACGCCATTTGCGCCTCATCTCCTAAGTCTGCGACCAGCTCACTAGAAGAGGGGTCCCACGTTCCGGCTCTCACGCCACCGCGGTTCGGGTCCACGATGAGAACATCACCAGGGCGAATAGTATCGATTTTCATATTCTTCTGGAGCTCCTTGCCGAAACCTTCCCACCGCACCCAGTCGGTAGCATTGTCATCGCTTGAGGAAGGGAACTCCTCATGGTTAGTAGCGCATTGTGCGACATCAGCAATGTCCACTTCCTTGCTGCCTGATAGCCATGACTTCGCGGCATCGATAGGCACTTGTAAGAACTCGGCCTGTCGCGGGGGGACCAGCCGTAGTGCTTCGGATGACCGATCAAAGCGCCACACAATGGAGACATCGGCTGTCCAGTCTCGGTCGATACCGTGCAAGAACCAATCTATGGAAGGTTGCACGATTGGTTCCGGGCTTGTCTGAGTCCAAGTATCCATGTGCGTCTTGAGCAAAAGTGGCGCGTTGGCCCTTGGAGTAGTTGCGTCGTCTGGGAATTCACGCAGAGAGAGCGGCCCCACGTCTATAGGACCTTCCCTATTGCGGCGCTCAAGCTCTTCCCAGGTCGCTTTGATCGACTCTCCATAAATCGGATCAGGCTTCTTGGAACTAACGACGGACTTTGGGCCGATAATCCAGGCTCGAGACTCATTATCCAGACCGACGAGGCCGTGTTGTGAGAAGCGACCGCGCCGGTCGAGACGACCGAAGCGCTGCCGAAGACTGTCTACTGCGGCGCATTCGGTCACCAAGGCATCAAAGCTAAAATCCGCGCCCACTTCGATGGCCTGCGTGGCTACTACAACGGTGAGATCACTCTGTTGCAGTTTGCGTGCAGGATCAACGACCGGACCAATTTTCGTTAAGACATCAGCCCGGTCGAGTGGCCGCATGCGTCCAGTTATGAGAAAGGTTGAATAACCACCCTCTTTAAGTGCCCGATAAGTCTCGCGGGCAGTTCTCACCCGATTTACCACAACTCCCACGCTGTAGACGTTTACGCCGGTTCTCGACGATTTGGTGATCGACTTGACGATCTTCATCACAGCAGCAGGAATAGCGTTATGATCAGCGACCGAAATTAACTTCGCTTGCTTGGATGCTTTCACACGCTGGCACAATTCATTACAGCGTTCCAGATCGGCAATAGGGTCCAGCCTGAAACGCTCGGCTTCCGTATCGTTAGGTGTAGCTGACATCTCCACTGTACTGAAGCGCCGGGGCTGTACTGTAGGGTCCAACGCGGCAACCTGGGCAAGCGTCTCTGCGAAAGGAGCGCTCAAATGTACTTCGTCGAGAATCACAAGGCAGTCATTGCCGGCAAGCCCTGCATGGATCGGGCGCATGCCGGGAGCCACACCGTAACCCCGGAACAGCAGGCGTGACCCGAATTGATCAACGGTGGTAACTACCACCCAAGGCTGATCCGGGCGATGAGTCCATTCATTATCGATAGGGATACCGCCACGTAAAGCTGCTACTCCTAAGACTTCTTCTCCGCCACTTAAGCTCCTCAAGCGTTCACGGACCCGTTGCAACACTGAGGTTTTGCCATCCTTGACCCGGTCCTGGATTCGTAGAGCGCGTTGACACACTTGATCGACCACAATACGCCGGTCAATGACGAACACGATGCGACGCGGGGAAATAGCAGGTCGAGCCGCCATAACGAAGACTGCAGTATCGAGTACTGCTGTCTTGCCTGTACCGGTCGGCAAATCGATAACCTTCGGCCATACGTCCCGCTCGAGTACCTGTGTCGTCAGGCGTTGCTGCCAGGGAAATGCCTCGTAGCCATGGATGTCCCGAAAAAAAGCAGGGAAATCTTCAGCAGTCAACCCATCCATTTCTATGCCAGGTGCTTCTGCGTTCTCAAACTCTTGCAAGCGCACAGGAGACTGCTCAACCATTTCTGGCCCCATTAGAGTTGGCTTCGTCAACATCCGCAGATGGACGCATCAAGCCTAACCCGAGGAAGCGTCCAGCACCAAGCATCAGGGGTCCAGTAACAGCATCTTCGAATGTCAACAACGCATGGACAAGTTGGCGCCTGATCGGCCTACCGTCCCGCCCGTTCTGACTGAATGCCGGAAAACGCCAGGATACGTTTCCTCCGACGAGATACGGACTTTGTGAAATCTGTACCACCAGTGGTTCTGGGAGACCCACATGTTCGCACGCCGCCTTCACCGCTGCCTCAGCCTCCGACCATGCCCTGGTGCGAGCTGCCAACGTACCTCGTCCGAGTCGGCCAGGATGTCTGGGCAGAGCAATCGGCGTAGCAGATATCCATTGACGCGAGGACTGATGCCAAATGCTAGGACGCAGGGAAACCAAGGCTGTAGGGCCATGCAGTCGAGACATGTGAATGACGCCGCGAGCGCCCAAGGTAAGTCGCAACTGTTCCCCTTGTACGTTCTCCCAGCTTCCGATTGCACGGTAAAGGGCATGTCGCGCAACTTCGCTCAGCGTCTTCGGTAAGGATATGGCGAGCCCAAGAAGCCGTCCGTCAGCATGCTCAAAACCAACGTAAGGCAGGGGCAGATAAGCCAGATGCGGCACCTCTGTTGGGTTTCCAGCATGTCCGTGACCGTTGAGCTCTTCTGGGATAGGATCTTCTGCATAATGGAGAATAGCTGAACGCATTGCCACCGCCCGCCAACTCTATTGCGCGTGTAGACGGCAGGGTTCGAGAGTGCTGGGTGAATTCAAACACGATCCAGTCTCCAGCCGTATTGGGCTCCAGTAACCGTTTCACCGGTGCAGTCTCAGTAACTTCTCTGTAGCGAACATTGGTGTAAGGCAGAGCGCGTGGCGCTATACCCCGGTGGCGAGTGTATTGCCGTTCAAGTTCTTTAAGCTGACCACGTCGGACGGTGCGTATATCCTTCCCTGTATTACTCGGCACCCGATTAGCTAGAGGAGGATCGGTCACTATCTGACACGACACCAGAGAAGAGGAATGTCCGAGTCTGATGATCCGCTGAAGTAGCTGATTGAGGGCTTTGCCTACTCCATCGGGTAGAGAGTCATTCCAGATGTAGGTGACACGGTTTTCGCGAAGTGTAACGGAAGGAAAGAACCGCTCCTGTTTAACCCGGCCATCCGGTAGCATTTGCTTGGCGGACAACGAACGTGTATTTCCTGGATTTCGAACCTGGTCGTCAACATCTTGCTCCTTGGTTAATCTGTTCTCAATCTGTGCCGCTTTCTTCGTGAACTTACCTTCAGATCTAGCAAGTTCGTCCCGAAGTTGGTCAACCAAGTCATAAATTTTTTTAGCTCTCCTTTCCTGCAAACTCAGGCCGATAACAGTTGTATCGTTAACCGGTACGAAGTGCGAAACTACCCTACGGGGAATAGCATCGGGAGTGGTAATAGCGGGAGGCCCCAGTCCTTCCAACCACTCTAGGGCTTCTCGTTCTGCTTGGTCAGGTTTGTCGACGTCAGCCCACGCTACCACCAAAGCTGAAAACAAACGGGCAGGATGTGGTGGCCATTCCGGTTGCCGGCGGTTGTTGTGGCATGTGGCTACATAGCGGCCAGTCAGGAAGTTTATTTCAATACCGAACTGATCTAGGGTCACCAGGATCACCCCGCACCTTGACCTATAGCTGAGACCTTGCGACTGCGCCTGAGCAGCTCAATGAGTTTCGGTGCCGGAACCAACCGTATATCGTCGGTCTTCCAGCCAATACCAACGGCCGCCGCGTGTTCTGCCGCAGACTTCAGAATCTCAATTGCTGTGGTTCTGTCCACTTCTACTATCTCAGCGGACGAACCGTCTCTCTTCAATAACTCCAGACGCGGGGAATGCTCAGGGAGCAACAAACATCGGGATCGCAGGTCGAAATCTGTTTCATACTGGTACGCTATCGCGGCGACACCTAACGCTGCAATAGCACTCCGGGCCGCGGTTTCAGCTTCCAAGCCGAAACCCCTGAAACGCAGCTGGCGAAGGGCTGCGAAGGAGATCAATGTGGTCTGTTGGGCTTTAGAGATGGTAACTCCACCAGCCTGAGTATCTATCGAAGGCGGAATGTTGCCATGGTTTATCTTGGATGGCTGTCCAGCCTCACCACTCTCACTACCGCGCGATGCAAGAACCGGAGCATTGTTTTTGTCTCTTTCAGCATGAGCGGGGTCAGTGGTCCACACTTCAGCCGAATTTTCGCTGTTGAAGACCCGATCGTCCGGTGCGACCCTCTCTATTTGCAATGGATCGATTCGGCTCCCTACTTTTTTGCCGACCATGGTATCAAAACCCACGATCTCTGAAACGTAGGCTCGCTGAAACTTCGATCCCAGTCCCCCCTTGGGACCTGTGGAGTCCCACATCCCGAACAAGAGCGATGTAGGAGAGTAGCGGAACAAGGCAGTGGCATTACGCGGTGTGGCATCGGTAATGGCGCGCCCGACGTCCGATAGGCGAAATAGTGTATCGTCCAGAAGACTATCGCGAAAAATGGCGTCCGCGAGCCGGTGTGGCGTCTCCAGCACAGTGAGTTTCTCGTAATCTGTAACATTGTCATAGCCAGTGAAATCGATATAAGGCACAGGGAACGCCAACTCTCCCCTCTCCCAACCTTCCAGCAAAGCTAATTCGGCCCGGTTCGCCTGTGACGCTACGGAGTCCAGCAAGACAGTAGTAGTCACTTTCTCACTATCACCAACTTGGCGTTCTTCTACCGCGTACTTGTGCTCACTGCGTCCTTCCGTTGCATAAGATGCAGGGAAGACCTTATCCCCCTCGCCACCAGCGGGTTGCAACGTCATACGAGACCGGAAAGCAACCATCTTTCCAGCAACAGATTCTCGAAGTTGTTCAAATGTGAGTTTAGACATACATTTCTCCTTAGTTGTAGATGCGAGTAACGGCGTTGAGATGAAATCCAAGTTCAGAAGGGGCGACTCTACCCGTCTGAAACACTATCTTTAAAATCTTTTATTTCAATCAGACTTCAACACGATCCTTTATTGATATGATGAAACGGACTTTGGATGATGTAACCGAGTATAAGTTTTATCGTGATTTATTGTAATATAATCAGTAACACGTTCAAATCCTTGTTCACACCCGAACAACCGCATAAACACATATTGAACATGGTAGATGAGCCCGGAATCCCAAACTGCCGAATACAAATCCCTGTGGAAAGATGAATATATCAGGTGGATTGCCGGTTTTGCCAATGCGCAGGGGGGACAACTCGTTGTAGGCAAAAATAATGCCGGCAACGTGGTAGGCATTGACAATGCTTCCAAACTGCTGGTGGATATCCCGAACAAAGTCCGGGATATGCTGGGTATTTTGGTAGATGTCAATCTGCATTGCGATAACGGCAAGGACTACTTGGAAATTGTTGTCCATCCCAATCTGTATCCTATCAGTTACAAAGGTCGTTATTATTCCCGTTCAGGCAGCACCTTGCAGGAATTGAAAGGAGCTGCTCTGGACCAGTTCCTGTTGCGCAAACAGGGTAAACACTGGGATGGCGTTCCGGTGCCTTCTGTAGCGGTGGGGGAACTGTATCAAGATGCATTTGAGCGATTTCGTCAGCTCGTGCGTAGAAGCGGGCGCATGGAGGAGATGGACTTGGCTGAGAGCAATGCGGAGTTATTAGACAAACTCAAACTCATTGAGGGAAATTATCTGAAACGTGCAGCAGTGTTGTTGTTTCACGCAGATCCCGGTAAGTTTGTTACCGGCTCATACATCAAAATCGGCCGTTTTCGTACCAATACCAACTTGCTATATCACGATATAGTGGAAGGCAACCTCTTTACTCAAGTGGATAGTACGCTGCAATTACTGTTGACCAAATACCTGGTAGCGGGCATCCGTTACGAAACGCTTCAGCGTATTGAAGAATTCCCCATTCCCCGGCCCGCACTACGTGAAGCAGTGCTTAACGCCGTTGTGCACAAAGATTACGCATCCGCTGTTCCGGTACAGATCAGCGTATATGACGACAAGCTGATGATCTGGAATCCTGGTAGTTTGCCGGTTGGTTGGGATGTGGAACGACTATTAGGGAAACATTCCAGCCAACCTTATAACCCTGACATTGCCAGCGTTTTCTTCAGGTCGGGTGAAATTGAGGCTTGGGGCCGCGGCATTGAGCGTATTTTTGAATCCTGTCGGGAAGCGAATGCGCCAGAACCGGCAATACACCTCGAACCCGGTGGTATATGGCTGGAATTCGCCTTTAAGCCCGTTTTGCCAGTAGATACTGTCGGGGACGAAAGTGGTCTGAAAGTTTATTCAGGTGGTCTGAAAACTGAGCAAGGTGGTCTGAAAGTCAGTAAAAGTAGTCTGAAAGCCAATGAGGAAGAGATAAAAAACCTGAGCGAGCGTCAGCAAAGTATCATTGAGATCATCAAATCGGACAACAGGGTGACGCAAAGTGAGATTGCCAAAAAAACAGGCATACACAGGTCGGCTGTCCAGAAACAGCTACGAGCGTTGAAAGATAAAGGCTTCTTAAAGAGAGTCGGTGGTGCGCGTGGACATTGGGTAACACTGAAGTAATGACTACGGCTGGAAAGCTATAGAGTCATGCCTGCGCAATTAATCCAGCAGGAGCTACCCCTGCCCTTTCCCGATCTTGCCGCTGATATGCCGCTATTGCCGGCGCGTATGGTAAATGAGTATGAATATTGCCCGCGGCTGGCTTACCTGGAGTGGGTACAAGGGGAATGGGCGGATTCGTCAGATACCATACAGGGAAAATACCAGCACCGGCGTGTCGATAAGCCCGGCGGGAGGATTCCCAGTCTGGAGGAGACAGAAGCGGACGTTGAGTTTCATGCGCGCTCTATCACGCTGTCCTCTAATCAACTCGGCATCATCGCAAAACTTGACCTTGTGGAAGGCGAAGGCAACATTGTCACACCGGTGGATTACAAAAAAGGGAAACGTCCCCACGTGGCACAGGGGGCATACAGCCCTGAACGCGTCCAGTTGTGCCTGCAAGGCCTGTTGCTGGTGGAACACGGTTATGAGTGTACAGAAGGGATCTTGTATTACGCGGAGTCAAGAGAGCGGGTACGCGTAGTGTTTGATGAGGAATTGAAAACAAAAACCCTGGCCGCGGTCTCCGGCCTGCGCCTGATCGCGGCTGGCTGCCAGATACCTCCCCCCCCTGGAAGACAGTCCCAAGTGCCCGCGTTGTTCTTTAGTGGGCATCTGCCTTCCGGATGAAGTCAATTTCCTCAAGCGCATGG
>JAAXHV010000252.1 GCA_012270695.1 Gammaproteobacteria bacterium
TTGGTGTTGATTACCATCAGGTTACGTTTAGGGTCGTATGCGGGACCACCCCAGTTAGCGCCCCCTCCATTCCAGGGAACGGCTGCGGTACCCTGCAGGCTCGGAGGCGTATAAATACTGCCATGCCGCAGGTTTTCAATTATTTTCCGGCACTTTCCCTTGTCCCAGAAGGTAAACCCCCAGGCGTCTTCAGGCGTAACCTTGTGAGAGATGAGGGGAGGGGGTTTGACAGGAAACGGCTGCGTGGGTGAATACCATTCTCCCGGGACATCCCCCTGGGGAACGGCACGCTCTTCAATGGGGAATACGGGTTCGCCCGTCTCCCGGTGAAACACGAACACCATTCCCTGCTTTGTGTTTTGAACGACGACAGGGACCTGTTCTCCATTAACCGGTATATCGACCAGCAAAGGCTGCGAGCCTATGTCGTAATCCCAGATATCGTGATGCAAAAGCTGGTAATGCCAGACTACCTTGCCAGTGGTCCCGTCCAAGGCAACCAGTGAGTCCGTATATTCGTTATTTCCCTTGCGCAGTCCCCCGTAATAATCCGGCGCGGCACTGGATGTGGGTAAAAATACGAGATTGCGTTTTTCATCCACGGCCATATTACCCCAGACGTTACCGCTGCCGGTGGTGTAAGCGCTGTCATCACTCCAGGTTGCCATGGCAGGGTCGTCCGGGTCCTTGGGGATGGGATCGAACTCCCACAGCCTGGCGCCGGTGCGGGTGTTAAAAGCCTGGACTTTGCCGCTGGGTGTATCATAACGGTGGGAATCCATGATGGCAGAACCGATCACCAGCGTATCATTGATAATGACAGGCGGCATGAGGTAGCGGATCTCCCCGGGGTAGGCCTGTGGTTTGCTCGCCGGCGCCGATATCCAGCCTTTACCACCGAATTCCGGACACAGTTGCCCTGTGCGTGCATCAATGGCAAAGATCCTCAGGTCGTTGGTGCCAAAAATTATCCTGGTGTGACAGGCGTTATTCTCATTAACGCTTTCATCGCTCCAGGCTGCCACACCCCGGCAGGCATAAGGGGCAGGCAGTTGCAGGTCCATGGATACGGCCGGGTCGAATATCCAGCGTTCCTGTCCCGTGGCAGGATCAAGCGCAATAATCCGATTGAAAGGCGTACAGACGACCAGGTTGCCGGCAATGGTGACAGGTATGTTCTGATCCTTGCTCTGGGCAAATTTTTCTCCCCGGCGTTCCATTTCCCCGGTCCGATATCGCCATGCAATTTCAAGGTCACCAACATTGCTGCGGTTGATTTGCATGAGTGCCGAGTAACGCGTCCCTTCGGGAGTGGCGCCATGAACCGGCCAGCCCTGATCAACCGCATAGACGAACCCCATACATAACATGCTGATCCAGGGAATAATTCTGAAGATCAGTGTCGTCAGAAAATACAGGGCTTTGTTTTGCAAGGTGACTCTGGTTCTGTTTTGAAGAAAAGGGCTTTGATCTTAATACTGCACTACGTACAGTTGCAAGATTTAGTATTTTCCAATATGAAATGAGCCTGAAGGGGGGCGTGATTCCATTATGAAATGAGCCTGAACTAGACGGCGTTTCTGTTCATGATAGGAGGATGAAAACGATCATGAACGCAAACGACTTAACTACGCTTGACCAAGTGCGGGCTTTACATGCAACCATGACAATGGATTGCTAATCATCTATTGCCGCCCCCACCAATTGCCTGAACATCCAGTCCGACGGATCAGATACCTCTCCCCTGGTTTGTTTCAGAAGGATTCCGATTATGTTTTCCTGGGGGTCTGCCCAGTACGTGGTATTAAAATAACCACCCCATCGAAAAGTTCCTTCACTGCCGACACCCCCTTTGGCCTGTCCTTTGGAAGTGACTACCGCAAAAGCCAGGCCCTGGTCGGAATTTTCCCCGCCAAACAGTACCGGGTCAACGAGTTGATTGGCCATAATCACGTCTACGGTAGTACGGCTCAGTATCCGCACGCCATTTAATTCTCCACCATTAAGGTACATCTGAAGGAAAGCCGCATAATCTCTGGCAGTACTGCTCAGTCCGCTTCCGCCTGAGAAAAACGTTTTTGCGCCGGTTTTGGGATAATCCGGGTCGTAGAATGTCACGGGATGTTTTTTCCATTCCCCGTCTTTATTGTGTAAAACATCCACCAGACGATCAGTTTTATCGTCAGGTAAAAAAAACCAGGTATCGTTCATGCCCAGCGGATCGAATATGTGGGTCCTCAGGAACTTGTCAAATTTCATGCCCGAAACTATTTCAATCAAATACCCCAGCACGTCCAGGCCCAGGCTGTAGGTCCAGGCCTCACCGGGATTATGGTGCAGGGGAAGTTTCGCAAGTTTTTTGACATTCTCTTCAATCGTATATTTTTCCGTGGTGACCAGATCGATAATACCTGCTTCCTCATACATCTTTTTGAAACGCGGATCCTCACTGATGATCCCGTAACCTATACCGGAAGAATGGGTGAGCAACTGCCGGATCGTGATCACCCCGGTGGCGTCTTTGGTAGTATATTCGCCGCTTTCCTCATCATAAGTATCCAATAGCTGTGGCTTGGCAAATTCCGGAATATACTGCGCTATCGGGTCATCCAACCTGAATTTTGCCGCTTCCCAGAGCATCATTACAGCCGTGGAAGTGAGCGCTTTTGTCTGGGAGGCTATCCTGAAGATATGATCCCTGCGCAGTGGTTCGCCTTCGGCATTTGCCGCGCCGAATGATTTGAGGTAAACAATTTTTCCTTCCCTGGCGACTAGCGCCACCATTCCGGGCAAATTTCCTTCATCCACGAGTTTTCCGGCCATGGCGTCAATACGCGCAAGTCTTTCCGACGACATGCCCGCGCTTTCCGGGCTTGCTTCTGCTAACGGGGGAGAGCCGTTGATTGACTGTGTTTGCCCGAAAACGGCGAATGTGTTGATGTAAAGAATGCACAGGATGAAATAAGGGGATATCCTCATTGAAGTGATTTTCCGAATTTGAAAATTAATTGTTGCTTGATTACGCAGTCTTCAATTTAATCATGTTTTTGAGTAACGGCAACATTGTAATAGTATTTTTATTCACATAATCTCCGGGCATGTCAACATTAATCGCGGACAATCGATCAATGCCGATGGTGGGGATACGCCCTACTAAAGGCCGGTCACTGGTTATCAGAATGCTTCAGGTATCTGTTCTTGCCGTATTGATTTCGCTTTCGCTGGAAATCTTTGGAGCCGAAACTCCAACGGTTCCAAATGATCTGAAAAACACGAAGACGGTAACGCTGCTGTTCACGAACGACCTGGAGAGCACTTATGACCCGGTCCTCGCGTACTGGCGTGACGACATGGAGCATATAGGCGGTATTGCCCGGCTGGCGACACTGATAGATAACTTTCGCGCCTCGGAGGAAAATGTCTTCCTGTTCGATGCCGGCGACATATTTACCGGGGTCCTTGCCAAGCTGACGCGCGGCGAAGTGTCATTCGAGCTCATGAATACGATGGGTTATGACGCGATGGC
>JAAXHV010000253.1 GCA_012270695.1 Gammaproteobacteria bacterium
TCACCGGTATCATAGGTGCAGCCACTCCATTCCCGTTCCTCGTCCGTGTAACGGCCGCCAAGGATCAATCGGGCATTTTCAACAAACTCGTACTCCAGGTGACCGAAGACGGCAATTGATGTCGTTTCCTGCTCATATCTTGTGTCTATGTCGATCAGGTAAACGGACTCACTCATGTTGAGTAAATACGACTCATCTATCCTGTCATCGGAATAAAACATACCGGCTAGCCAGTACAGTTTGGGAATGCTGCTGGATGAAATACGTATCTCCTGGGTAAAGACCTTGACGTCAGTATTGTTTTCTGAATAGGCATCCTCGAAATCCACTCCTGACGAATCATACCTCTCAGTACGATCAAAGTGGTCATAGGCAGTGATACTCGTCAGGTTGATATTGCCAAAATCCCAGTCGAGCTTGGCGGACAGCCCTTTCAGCGTATTGTCCCTGCCCGGGCGATAATTCTCACCCCAGTCGGCGGCGCGGGAATCGTCTTCGGAAAAGATGATCGTGACAGGCGGAAGAAATTCCAGTCCCGGGGCAGCGGGGAGAGTCTGGGGTGGGGCAGAGCCGTCAGCAGTAATCAGGTTGGTTTGTGAGAGCGGGCCGATATTCAGACTGCTGGGAAATCCCAGGGTCAGGCCGTCAAATGCCGTGGCGGCCATATTTTCCGACTCGTCGCGAAAATAGTGAATGTTCAGTAACAATGAAGCATCGTCATTCATATCGACATTTACCAAACCCCGTACCGCTACGTCATCTTTTTCACCCAGGGCGTCACCGGGACGACTCAGGCTTTTCTGCCAGCCATCGCCTGCAGACTGCGTGGTTTTCACGGCCAGGCGCGCCTGCACGCTATCCGTCAACGGGCCGCTGATAAAACCTTCCGCATCGATAACATCAAAACGACTGTAACCGAGCTTAATCCCTGCTTCAGGCTCTGTGGTAGGTTTACGAGTGATAAAATTGATCTGGCCCGCCGTTGTGTTGCGGCCGTATAGATCACCTTGTGGGCCCTTGAGCACTTCGATACGTTCCATGTCAAACAAAGCCCCGCGACTCATCACGGAATACGGGATGCTTACCTCATCGAAATACAGTCCTACCGTACTGGATGCCGTGGTCGTAAACTCGGCAAAGCCGACTCCACGAATCGTGTAAATAGGTACACCGCTGGGTTGCGAGTTGGTGACGGTCATACCGGGCGTCAACGCCTCCAGGTCTTCCGCCGACCGCACGCCGTAGTTGTCAAGCTGGGCAGCGGAGAACGCGTTGACGGTGATGCCGACGTCATTGATATCCTGCTCGCGTTTCTGCGCCGTGACGATGACTTCTTCAAGCGCAGCCTGCTGGCCCAGCACGAGATTGGGAGAAGCGGTGAACAGCAGAACCAGACAGGAGGTCACACATAGCAGAGGAAATTTTTTCTTGGCGGGCATGTTTTTTCTCCGTGAGTCATGCGATAAATAACACTTTCGAATAGTACGAGTAATTGTTCGCAAACTGGCGTGGAAAGTCAAGATAATTCCTGTATTATTTCGGGCAACCACCCACCCCGGGCCAATAAACAGAAGAATATCCATGCAGGAAATCATAGACGTCCACCGGAAGTTGTCTGCCAGGAAAAAGCCATCCCAACCCCGTTCACAGAAGATGGTGAAAGGCATCCTGGATGCAACCCGCCGCCTGCTCAGGAAATCCGGCACAGGTGAAATATCCCGGATAACAACCAATCACATTGCCAGGGAAGCGAATATCTCGGTCGGGTCACTGTACCAGTATTTTCCGAACAAGGAAGCCATCCTGTTTGAATTGTATAAGGAGATGCTGGGCCAGTTTTCCTCGGTTTTTGAGATGTTTAAAACCGGGCCTTACCTGGCTTTACCACGGGAGGAATTCTTCGATCGGTTCAACCGGGCGATGAAAGATGCCGAGGCCGACGTCGAGGTGGTTTTTGAAATGCACAATGCCGTGAAAATCTATCCGGACCTTGCCGAGGCTGACCGGCGCCATGCGGAACTGATCGCCCGGGAAATGGCCGGTTTCATGAGACACTACGGTTCCAGGTGGCCCATGGATAAACTGCAACGTCTCGCGCTGCACGTGTATTACATCAACTACGGTACCTGGATGTATCGTGATCATGCCCGTCCTGACTATGAGGAGATCCTTGACTGGGAAGTCAACGCGTTGAACTTTATGATCGCAAAATGCTTTGATTAATCCGGTAGCTTGCCTTGCCATCCCTGAAGAAAAAGGGGACAGATTTTCATCATTCCGACTTCACGTCACTCATTTGCCGATATACGGCTGAGTCATTGCCCTCTACATACAGTTCACTCAGACGGGCTGTTTTTTCCAGGCTATCCACCGCACCGGAAAGTTCCGAGATGGCCTGTTTGATTGCATCCGTTTCGATTTCGTGCACAAGCAGGAGATGGGGTATTTCTTCAGGTCCGACCGACAGGACTTCCATAATGCGGTAGAGTTCATACACGTTGATTCGGTTTATTCCGTTGCTGTCCATGGCTTTGGGGATGTAGATATTTTCCAACCAGTCGAGAAACTGCTCCTGGTCCTCTTCGCTGACGCAACAAAGAACTTTCTGAATATAAATATATTTGTTGCCGCTGTCAGGTCCGGGAACTGACAGTCCGGGAACTGACGCCCGATACCCGGGAGTCAGGCGCCGGTAGTAATTCGCTTCCGTCACTTTCAACAAATCGGTGATGCGACCCAGTGCAACCATTTTACGAGCTGCCACGTATAAATCGATAATCGACTTATCGATATCCCCGGTCTCGATATCATAGAGAGCAATATATTTGCCTTCACTCTCCTGCAAATTGAGTTCCGGGATTGCCGTTATGTTTTGCTGCACTCCTCTGCGTGCCCTCATAAACCCGGGAACGGCAAGTACATCGGGGATATCGATATCGTCGTACCAGGCATTGAATTCAGCTTCCTTCGCTGGATCGGCGCTCCTGGTCTTCACCATATAAAACCAGTGACCCTCCGCGGCATCCGCACCAGCGTCAGTGGCTGCGGAAATGCTATACGATAGCAATACCACCAATAAAAAAGAGACAGATATATTTTGCATCGGCACAATCTCGGGGGGCGGGGTATTCGGTCAGAGTGCTTTGCTGCGATCAGCGCGGGTAAAACGGCGGAATTTTGGCATCGTAGTTGATCCACACCGCCTTGGGCAAGGTATATTCCTGTAAACATTCTATGCCCATGTCCCTGCCGTAACCGGATTCGCCTACGCCGCCGAATGGGGAGCCGGGATGGACTCGCTTGTAACAGTTCACCCAGACCATACCGGCTTTGATGCCATCTGAGAACCTGTGTGCGCGTTGCAGGTTGTTGGTCCACAACCCGCTGCCCAGACCGTAATCGGTCGCGTTCGCCAACTCCAGGGCTTCGGCGTCATTCTTAAAGCGGGTCACCGATACGAACGGGCCGAATACCTCCTGCTGAAAGACCGTATCGCCGGGTTTGGCTTCGACAATCGTCGGCTCAAGGTAATAACCCTTTTTGAGTTCCTCGTTATCCGATTGTTTCCCTCCTGTGAGTATGTTATTGCCTTCTTTTTTACACACGTCGATATAGTTGAGCACCCGCTCCAGGTGCATTTTCGAGGTGAGCGGTCCCATCTCGGTTTCGGTATCCAACGGGTTGCCCAGTTTGATTGAGCGTGCAAGGCCGATAAATTTTTCCAGGAACTCATCGGCAATGGCTTCGTGTAATAACAGACGGGAACCGGCGATACAGGCCTGTCCCTGGTTGTGGAACACGGCAAACGCCGACCCGCCTATGGCCGCGGGCAGGGTTGCGTCTTCAAATACGATGTTGGGGCCTTTGCCGCCCATCTCCAGTGAGACGCGCTTCAGGTTGCCTGCCGATGCATGGACGATCTTGCGACCGGTCGCAGTCGAGCCGGTAAAGGCAATCTTGTCGATGTCCGGATGTTCGGCAATGTGTTGGCCGGCGATATGGCCATAACCCGGGACGATGTTGACAACGCCTGGCGGGAAACCCACTTCGTTCATGAGGTCAACCAGCCTGAGTGTCGACAAGGGTGTGATCTCGGACGGTTTCATCACCACCGTATTGCCGGCGGCAAGGGCAGGTCCCAGTTTCCAACTGCAGAACATGATGGGAAAGTTCCAGGGAACGATCTGTCCTACCACCCCGACCGGTTTGCGCTTGACAAGACTCAGGAAACCCGGTTCCACCGGTACTTCCCGGCCGTCTATCTTGTCGGCGATGCCGCCAAAATAGCGCAGGTTGAGCAGGGTTCTGGGCAGGTCCAG
>JAAXHV010000254.1 GCA_012270695.1 Gammaproteobacteria bacterium
ATGATGACTCCGTTTGCCGCGGCCATTATGACCGCGCTGATAGCCGGCTACGGCGCCGCAGCCGTTGCCGGGTTCGGGGTTGGCGCACGCATTGAGACCTTGTGCCTGATGGTTGCCTTTGCCTTGTCCGCGACCCTGCCCATGTTTATCGGGCAGAACCTGGGAGCAGGCAAAGGGGAGCGCGCCCACCGGGCTTTATTCGGTTGTTTGAAATTCAGTGTCGGCTTTCAAATCGCAGTCTATGTCCTGCTGGTCATACTCTCTCCTTTTATCGCCCCCGCGTTCAGCAGTGACGCCACGGTGATCCAGGTGATCAATACCTTCATCTATATATTACCGTTGACCTATGGCGCGCACGCCGTCGTGATCCTGGTCATGGTCTCGCTGAATGTACTGAGACGTCCCCGGCTGGGCTTGTTACTGATAATTATCAGGCTGATTGCTTTGTACCTGCCGCTAGCGTATATTGGCGGCCTGTACTGGGGGATAACCGGTCTGTTCGCGGGAGCCGCTGCCGGCAACGTCATCGCCGGCATC
This sequence comes from Gammaproteobacteria bacterium, assembly GCA_012270695.1. Classification (GTDB taxonomy): domain Bacteria; phylum Pseudomonadota; class Gammaproteobacteria; order Eutrophobiales; family Eutrophobiaceae; genus JAAXHV01. The sequence continues at coordinate 538 of JAAXHV010000254.1, forward strand.
ATCGCGTACCGGGTCATCAGGAAAGTCTGCTCGTCCGGGAGCAGTATGATACCGGCGGTCGCAGCGCCCTGATCCGTTGATGAGAATGGGAACAACATTAAAAACTGACAAAACGAGGAAATAAATTATGAGTAGACTGTACGGTGATAACCACCGCGCACTGCAGGAACAGTTTGAAACGCGTCGCCTGGCTGATGTTATCGAGAAAGTCGCGATGGAGACGGAAGTGGTCGGTCCACACAAGGATTTTATCGAAAGTCGCGACATGTTTTTCCTGAGTACGGTGGACCACAAGGGCAGGCCCACGGTGTCCTACAAGGGCGGCGACCCGGGCTTCGTCAAGGTGGTTGATGACACGACGGTCGTGTTTCCCAGCTACGACGGCAACGGCATGTTCCTGTCCATGGGTAATATCAAGGGCAATTCGAATATCGGTATGTTGTTCATCAGTTTTGAAGTCCCGCACCGCTTGAGATTACAGGGTGAGGCCACGCTTCACGACGATGACCCTGCCATGGACCTGTACAAGGAAGCGGACCTGCTCGTCAGGGTCAAGGTGTCGGAAATCTTCGTCAACTGCCCGCGTTATGTGCACAAGTACCAGAAAGTCGACCCGTCCAAGTACGTGCCGCGTACCGAATGCGCGACACCGCTGGCCGGCTGGAAGCATATCGACGAGATCCAGGAGGTGTTGCCGACCAGAGACCAGGGACGCGCGGAAAAAGAGGGCGGGATCATCACCTCGGAAGAGTGGTACGAACAGGTGAAAGCAGGAGAGGGCTAACCACTGAGAGCACAGAGAACACAGAGTAGCCCGGCAGCTGGTTACAGTACCGGTTGCCGGCATCCGCCAGCATAACGGGAAGTAAATTACTTTATATTTCCTCTGTGGTCTCCGTGTCCTCTGTGGTAAAACCCCATTTCTCAAAATCCTTCAGTTGACAGGGTGAGTGCCTGGCGCATCACCGCGCTTTTTGCCAGGACCTCATTGTGCTCCGTCGCCGGGTCGCTGTCTGCGACAATACCGGCGCCGGCATGGTAGCTGTAAGCGCCGTTTTCGAAGATGATGGTGCGTATCGCAATGGC
>JAAXHV010000255.1 GCA_012270695.1 Gammaproteobacteria bacterium
GGCGGGCTTTTCCTGGATAAGGACGCGCTCATACAGGTGGTTGAACGGGTGCAGGCGCATGACTTTTACCGTAAGGATCACAAGGTTATCTATAATGCCATCCAGGCTTTGGACGTTGATGGAAAGCCGTTTGACCTGGTGACCGTTGCCGAGTGGTTGGAATCCCACCGGCAACTGGATGAAGCCGGTGGTTTGTCTTACCTGGCGGCGCTGGCCGAGAATACCCCCAGCGTCAGCAACGTGGGTGTTTATGCGGACATCGTACGTAAACGCTCCGTGCTCAGACAACTGATATCGGCCACGGTAAAAATCAGTGAGCGGGTTTTTAACCCCGGAGGGCTCAGCAGCGAACAGGTCCTGGATTTTGCCGAACAGACCGTATTTGAAATTGCCGAGCAGGAAAACAGGGGAAGACGTGTATACAAGAACATTAAAGACCTGCTGGTCGGCGCCCTCGACCGGGTGGATGAACTCTACCGCAAAAAAACGCCTGTCACCGGTATCGCTACCGGCTTTGACGACTTCGATGAACGCACTGCGGGGTTGCAGAAGTCTGACCTGATCATCGTTGCCGGGAGACCTTCCATGGGCAAAACGGCATTTGCCGCCAACGTAGCTGAACACGCTGTCATAAAGGAACAACTGTCCGTCGCCGTCTTCAGTATGGAGATGCCTGGCGAACAATTGGCAATGCGCATGATGTCGTCATTGGGCCGGGTGGACCAGCACAGGGTTCGTACCGGAAAACTGCATGATGAGGACTGGCCGCGCCTCACCTCCGCAGTTACACTGTTAAAGGACAAAAACCTGTTTATAGATGACACCCCGGCTTTGACCCCGGCGGAATTGCGGGCGAGATGCCGGCGTATTGCCAGGGAACACCGTCTCGACCTGATCATTATAGATTACCTGCAACTGATGCAGATTCCGGGCACCCAGGAGAACCGGGCCACGGAGATATCCGAGATCTCACGCTCCTTGAAAGCCATGTCCAGGGAGCTCGAAGTACCCGTCATCGCCTTGTCCCAGTTGAACCGCAGTCTGGAACAACGCCCCAACAAACGCCCGGTCATGTCAGATTTGCGTGAATCCGGCGCCATCGAACAGGACGCCGACGTCATCGTGTTTATCTACCGGGATGAAGTCTATAACGAAGACACTGCGGACAAGGGCATGGCTGAGATTATTATCGGCAAACAGCGCAACGGTCCCATCGGCACCGTGAAACTGGCATTTCTCGGACAATACACCCGGTTCGAAAACTACATCGAAGAACCATCATATATGCCGGGCAGAGGTGAATGACCCGGCCCGCCAGGGTAATCATTGACCTTGATGCGTTACGTCATAATTTGTCAAGGGTCAGAAATTACGCTCCTGACAGCAAAATCATGGCTATCGTCAAGGCGGATGCTTATGGGCACGGTATTACCCGGGTAGCCCGGGCGCTGGCAGACGCCCACGGCTTTGGAGTTGCCTGCCTGGAAGAGGCACGGCAGCTGAGGGAGGCTGGAGTCGATAAGCAAATCCTTTTGCTTGAAGGACCTTACAGCGTTGAAGAAATGGACGATATCCAGCGCTACCGACTTGATATGGTTATACATCACTGGTTTCAAGTCAGCTTGCTGGATAGCGCGGCCATCACTACTCCCGTCCATGTCTGGTTGAAAATTGACAGCGGCATGCACCGCCTTGGCTTTGCTCCGTCAGAAGTCGGCAAGGTCTGGAGGTGCTTACGCAAACACCAGGGCGTAGCCGATAATATCCGTTTCATCACCCACCTGGCTTGTGCGAATGAACGCGAGAACGCCATGACCAGGCAGCAGGCTGAAGTTTTTTATAAGGTGACAGAACCATATCGAGCAGAAAAATCCCTGGCTAATTCGGCAGCGGTGATCGCCTGGCAGAAATACTGTCTGGACTGGGTCAGGCCCGGTCTGATGCTGTACGGGGTATCGCCCATCGACGGACAAACCGGGGCCATGTTTGACTTGAAGCCGGTGATGTCGCTGGAGTCTGCCCTTATTTCGGTAAAACACCTGAACCGCGGCGACACTGTCGGTTATGGGGCAAGCTGGCGCTGCCCGGAAGACATGCCGGTAGGTGTTGTTGCCGCAGGCTACGGTGACGGCTACCCGCGTCATGCAAGAAGCGGAACGCCGATACTGGTCAGGGGAAAACCGTGCGCGCTGATCGGTAAGCCATCCATGGATATGCTCACAGTTGACCTGCGCGGCTGCCCGGAAGCCCGCACAGGTGACCCCGTGTTGTTGTGGGGCGGGAAACTGCCCATAGAAACGACCGCGGCCCACGCGGATACGATCCCCTATGAATTATTATGCGGGGTGCACAAACGCCTGGAAATTATCGAGCATGGCCAACAAGGTTAAGATTCGATATCAATGCAACGAATGCGGGGCAGTCGCACCCAAGTGGACCGGGCAATGCGCGGATTGTGCCGCCTGGAATACATTGACCGAGATTTCAGTCGAAGACAAACCCCCGATCAGCGAGCGGTTTCAACCCCATGCCGCCGGTGCGGCGGTAATCCGCAAACTGGACGAAGTGGACCTGGTGAAACAACCGCGCACGTCAACAGGGTCGGCAGAATTTGATCGTTCCCTGGGCGGCGGTCTGGTCGGCGGTTCCGTGGTGCTGCTGGGCGGCGACCCGGGAATAGGCAAATCCACCCTGCTGCTCCAGGTGCTCTCGGCGTTGGCCGAGCACGACGGAACCAATACTTTATACATCAGCGCCGAAGAATCCATCGAACAGATCAGCCTGCGGGCGGCCAGGCTCGGATTGCCGGCAGACGGCTTGTACGTCCTGGCTGAAAACCAGTTGGAGAATATCTTTGCTGCTGCCAGCCAACATACGCCCAAGGTGCTCGTAGTCGATTCCATCCAGACGGTATTTTCCGAGGCGCTGCAATCTGCGCCCGGCGCGGTTGCCCAGGTGCGCGAATGCGCAGCCAGACTGGTGCGCTTCGCCAAACAGACGCAAACGACGGTTTTCCTTGTAGGGCATGTGACCAAGGAAGGCGCCCTGGCAGGCCCGCGGGTGCTGGAACACGTAGTTGATACGGTCTTATATTTCGAGGGGGACAATAACAGCCGCTACAGGATAATCCGTTCTGTCAAGAACCGTTATGGCGCGGTCAACGAGCTTGGCATATTTGCCATGACCGATAAAGGTCTGCGCGAGGTCAATAACCCGTCTGCCATTTTCCTGACAACCCATGACAAGCCGGCGCCGGGTACTGCCATCCTTGTTACCCGCGAGGGAAGCCGGCCCTTGCTGGTGGAAGTCCAGGCCCTTGTGGATCCATCCCATGGCCATCAGACGCGCCGGGTAACCGTGGGCCTGGAGCAAAACCGTTTATCCATGCTGCTGGCAGTGCTGCACAGGCACGCGGGCATTGTTACCTACGACCAGGACGTCTTCGTCAACGTCGTCGGCGGCATCAGGCTCACAGAGACCGCTGCTGACCTGGCCATCCTCATGGCGATAATGTCGAGCCTGCGCGACCGTCCCCTGCCAAGCGACCTGATTATCTTCGGGGAGGTCGGCCTGACGGGCGAAATAAGACCGGTGCAGGAGGGCCAGGAAAGATTAAAAGAAGCAAAAAAACACGGATTTACCAAAGCCGTCATAGCCGCTGCCAATGCGCCGAGAAAAAATCCGGGCCCTCTTGAGATATTCCCCGTCACGAAACTAAGCCAGGCTATCGAAGTGCTCAAAAATCTGGTTTCCTGACGATTTGTCATTGCGTCGACTGGTGAGAAGTCGGGGTAGACTGGTTTTCTATCTCGGTTGTTAATCCTTGCGCCATGCGGATTTCTGCGTCGGACAACTCTTGCAACAAGGCGTCACGCCGGTAAATATCCATGCGGTTGCCGTCCTCTGCCAGCAAGCTGTACCAGGCCAGGGCCAGGGGCTTGTTTTGTGCGATATCTCCCTCACCATTCAGATATATTCTTGCCAGGCTGCGCTGGGCGGTAGCATGGCCCTGTCGAGCTGATTTTTCATACCATTCAACGGCTTTAGCCAAATTTTTTCCTGTTCCATCACCGTTGGCATAAGCAACGCCCAGGCGATACTGGGCCGGCGCATAACCCTGTTCGGCCGACCTGGTAAAATGTTCAAAGGCTTTTGTATCATCCTGTTCAAGGGTATCGCCCAAGGCATAGGCCATACCCAGTTCGTAGTTGGACACGGCGCTCGAACCTCCAAGAGGGGCAGGGGGCCGCGCACCAGTCTCGCCTGTCGATGCTGCCGAACCTGGCTCATCCCCGCCTGTTGCCGCCGGCGTCACGTCACCAGGAGTTTTTTCGTCCTCCTTGCCATCCCTGTTAAACAAACGAGAAAAAAATCCCTTGGTTTTGGAGGTGGATGAACCGCTGGCGTCATCGGTCTTGACAGAAGCAATATCCGGATTGCTGCGTTTGGCCGGGGCTTGGGCTTCGGATACAACCGCCTGCCCGGCAGGGTCCTCTGCCGGGCTGTCAGGCGACGCCCTGGTTTTATCGTCTCCGCCAAACCAACGTGTGAAAAAACCGCTCTCTTCTGTCTTTCCTTTTGCCGCGGTTTTATCTTTGACCTTGAGCGGTGGCAGGGAGGCAGCTTCCTGTTCCAACTCTTTCCGGGTCTTTGCCGTGCTGATACGCTTCAGGTTTGTGAGGTTGCTCCTGGCATCGGCATGGCCTTGCTGCGCCGCTTTTTCGAACCAGTGTGCCGCTTCCGTGTCGCTCTGCCTGACACCTTCTCCCATCAGGTACATATTGCCGAGGCGATATTGGGCCTCAGCGTATCCCTGTTGCGCAGCGCGTTCATACCAGCGCGACGCTCGCAGCGCATCCTTGTCAATACCTGCGCCGCGGTGATATAGCGCGCCCAGTTCATACTGGGCAAGCGCATTGTCCTGCGAGGCAAGCGAATAAAACAAATCATAGGCGACATCGTACTCCTGGTTTTGCAATGCAGAGTAAGCCGCATTGGTGGTCTCGGAGGTGGCGTCGGTTTGCTCGGGCTCTATGGCGGCGCCGGTTTGATCGGGTTCCATGATCTCATTATCACCGTCCTCGGCTCCGCTGGCAGTGCCGCCTGTAAGAGCCAGGCAAACGAGAAAACTGGCGAAACGGGAATATCGGATCACGGATGACATACATCCACTATTTTACTATGCTGCACATTGTAATCAAAAACTCCGTAAAATGACACAGCCCCTTATGGATAATCGCAAGATCATTCATATAGATATGGATGCTTTTTATGCCTCGGTCGAACAGCGGGATCAGCCTGTGTACCGGGGTAAGCCGGTGATTGTCGGAGGCGCTCCGCAGCGGCGGGGGGTTGTGGCTGCATGCAGTTACGAGGCCAGAAAATTCGGGATCCATTCCGCCATGCCTTCAGCCAGGGCGGCAAAGCTGTGTCCCCATGCTATTTTTATCAAGCCGAGATTTGATGTATACCGCCGTATCTCCGAGCAGATAAGGACTATTTTACTGGGATATACCGAACTGGTAGAGCCCCTGTCACTGGATGAGGCCTACCTCGACGTCAGCGACAGTGATTTATTCCAGGGTTCCGCGACGCGTATCGCCCAAGCGCTGAAAACGGAAATCAAGGATGCAACGGGTCTGACCGCGTCGGCCGGAGTATCCTATAACAAATTCCTGGCCAAGATGGCTTCAGATATGGATAAGCCCGACGGCCTGTACGTGGTGACCCCTGACGCTGGCGAAGCTTTCATCGAGGGCCTGCCCATAGGTCGGTTTTTTGGGGTCGGCAAGGCAACAGAGGCCAGGATGAAGGCGCTGAATATCACCACCGGCGCAGATCTCAAGTTGCTCAGTCTGGAGCAGCTACGCCGGCACTTCGGAAAAACAGGCGATTTTTTTTACCATATCGCCAGGGGCATAGACAGGCGTCCGGTAAGCAACCGGCGAGAACGCAAGTCCATCAGCAGTGAGACAACGTTCATGCAAGACGTGAGCGACGTGGGGGCGATGCTCAGGAGTCTGGAGATGCTTGCAGATGACACCATGCATACCCTGACAGAAAAACAGTTATCAGCCAGGAAACTCACCATCAAGGTCAAATATGCAGATTTTCAACAGGTAACGCGTAGTAAAACCCTCCCGGAACCATTTGTCTCGACTGTCTCCGTTGCACCGGTGCTGGCT
>JAAXHV010000256.1 GCA_012270695.1 Gammaproteobacteria bacterium
CCGTGGTAGGGAAAAACCTTACGGATGAATATACCAGGTCATTTGCAAATGATACCCCGTTATCGCCAGGTACGTTTCAGATGTTGCTTGACCGTCCAAGAAGTGTTGCAATTCAGGGGCGATACAGCTGGTAGGAAACAGTCAAACTGAATGCGCGCTGGCGTTTGCGTGACAGTAACTATTCAGCTTGTCGCTGATAAACCACCTGCCCGTTGATCAGGGTTTTCTCAATTGTGACCTTGTGCAGTTCCGTTATCGGGATATGGTACGGGTCCCGGTCAAGCACGATCAGATCGGCCAGCAAACCGGGTTCTATACGACCCACCTGGTCTGCCATGCCTATGTGTCTTGCCGAATTGACCGTGAACAGCCGTATGGCCTGGTCCACTGATATAGCCTGTTCCTTGCCGAAGTGCTCTTTGCTGCCGCCCGGTTCCTCTCTCGTTACCAGCGCCTCCACAGCTATCCACGGATTCACCGAAGGGACAACGGCCCAATCCGATCCCGGAACCACTAACGCGCCAGCTTCGAGCATTTCACGCACCGGCCAGACACGCCTGATGCGTTCTTCACCAACAGCCTTGGTTATGTCATCGTTGATGGGGCTGGGACTCCATAAATAGGGAGACACCTCAAAGGTAGCGCCGAGGGCACGGGCCCGTGGCAAATCCTGCCGGGAGACAAAGGTGCAATGCCCCACGTCATGCAATTGGCCGCTGAAACCGTTGGCCGCACGTGCGGCCTCAAAGGCATCCAGTCCTGCCTGTACCGCGGCATCGCCCGCGGCATGGAACTTCACGGTCAGGCCCATCCTGTCAAAACGGGTGACCGCCGCATTCAGCACATCCGGGTCTACCAGCAACATACCGCGGCGGCTGGCTTCATCCGAGCGTCCTTCCATGGCGCGGGCATACGGTTCCAGCATGGCGGCAGTGTGGCTATCTGTCGGGACACCATCGAGAAAGATTTTGATACAATCGGTGGCGAGCCGGGCGCGGGCGTACAGGTTACGCTCGGCGATCACGGCCTCAAGTTCCGCATTGCCCGGTTCCCAGTTCAGACATAGCCTGACCCGTTGTTTTATCAGGCCTTCATCGGCCATGTCCGCATAGAGTTTCACTTCCCGGGCCATGCCGGCAACAAAACCGGTTGAGGCCTCAGTAAAAAAGGTGATGCCATAAGACAGCATCTGCTCCAGGCTCCACCCAAGCGCCCTGCGCAACGCTGCATCCGAGTGCGGCGGCACATGCATTCTGACAAGCATTATGGCCGATTCTCTGAGGACACCGGTAGGTTCGCCGGCGCTGTCACGTTCGATAATGCCACCCTCAGGGTCCGGCGTGTCTGCCGTGAGGCCGGCAATGGCCAGCGCCTTGGAATTGGCCCAAGCGCTGTGGCCGCTGGTATCGCTTAGCAGGACGGGGTTATCCGGTGAGATCGGGTCCAGCATGGTCCGGTCAGGGACCTGTCCGATGGCAAAGGCGTCCCACTGGCCTCCTGTGATCCAGCTGCCCGTGTCCACCCTGTTAACACAAGCTCGAACTTCCAGTTGGATCTGCTCCAGCGTTGAGCCTTGTGGAATATTGCACTCTGTCTGTCTGACTCCAGCAAACAGCGGGTGCACGTGAACGTCATGAAAACCGGGCAGCACTGCCTGACCATCCAGGTCGATGCGCCGGGTTTGCGGGTTGGCCATAGCCGCGATAGTAGCTGTGTCACCAACTGCGGTAATCACGCCAGCGCGTATTGCCAGTGCCTCCGCCTCGGGCTGTTCGGGGTTCAGCGTGTAGATTCGGCCGTTGGTCAGTACGGTGTCAACCTGTCCGTCCGTAGCCAGGGCATGCCCCGACAAGGCAACTAAAACAACTGCCAGCCGGAACAACATCCTATCCCGCATAATTCTCCTCCCGCCGGAAAACAACTCAGAAATTGTAATCCAGGGAAACTCCGTATGTGGCCGGCATGCCGTTCAGCCTGACAAAACAACAGTTGCTGGTGGATGTTGAGTGCCAGTACTCCTCGTCAAAGACGTTTCTTCCCCATACAGTCACACTCCATTTGCCGTCGTTCGCCATGACGCCGGCTCGGGCATTCACCAGAAAATAATCGCTGATTGGCATTTGATCAACCGTGCCGTCATTATCATCCTTGTAGGAGAAATCACCCGCAACCATCATGGACAGGGTACCCGATACAGGCCATTGATAGGTCAGGGTGCCATTCGCCTGCCAGTTCGGCGAATTGGCCAACTCAAAACCGGAAGCATCAAACGTGATTACGGTCGGGAACGCGCTGAGTATGCCGTCTATGGCCTCGAATTCCTTGACTTCGGTATCCAGGTAAGCCACGCCGAGGTCCAGAGTCAGGCCCTCAGTGAGCAGCCAATGAGCCTCGATCTCAGCGCCGATAACCTCCGACTCCGGCACGTTGGTCAGGCCGACGATATTGCCGACTGCAGTTACGGCCGGGCTTGGCTCCTGTTTGTCTTTATAATCATAATAGAAACCTGCCGCGTTAAATTGTAGCCTCCCTTGCAGCAGGGAAGTCTTAACGCCCAGTTCATAAGCAGTCAGGGTTTCCGGGCCGTATGGCTGTAACTGGCTATGGGTCAAGGCAGCAGCGCCGTTAAAACCACCGGACTTGAACCCCCTGGAGACGGTGCCGTAAAACAAGGTCCCATCCAGAGGGCTGTAATCCAATGTAACCTTCCACATCCACCGGTCTGTGGAAATTTCATCGCTGAAGATGGTGAGCTGGCCGTAATTCGGCGTGCCCGGAACGTCATTATAGACGGCGCAATC
>JAAXHV010000257.1 GCA_012270695.1 Gammaproteobacteria bacterium
TTCCACTACGACGATCAGATGCTGTACATCGACCCGGAGGTCTGTATCGATTGCAGCGCATGCCTGCCGGAATGCCCGGTCGAGGCCATCTACGAGGAAGATGACCTGCCCGAAGACAAGTACGAGTGGATAGAAATCAACGCAGAAAGATCCAGGGAGTTGCCGGTCATCACCGATACCATGGATCCGTTGCCGGGCGCGGACGAGAAGAAGGCCGCCCTGGGTTTTTAAGCCACTCTCCCACCGTTCATCGCCGCGAATATTCCACCGGCTGAAACCGGTGGCTGTATGTCAATGACATGGATTCCCACCGAGTAACATGGTGTTTTGAACTCATTAGTATCATTGGAATATTCGTCTATGGGTGAACGCGACGGCATCCTTGATAATCACTCGCACGAACCTGTGCCAAAGCAGGAACAGGTGAGTGGCGTCCGTATTGCCGTGATTATTATTGGTATTGCCATAACGTTACCCGCCTTTCTGTTAGGAGCGGAGGTTGTGTCCTCGCTCGGCTTCGGCCCGGGCTTCCTGGCCTGTGTAATAGCCGGGGTTGTACTGACACTGATAGCAACACTGACTATGTTGGTCGGCACCCTCACACATTTGTCAACTGCTGCAATTATCAGACTGACGTTCGGTTCCACAGGGTCAAAATTTGTTAACACACTCCTGTCATCCACCTTATTCGGTTGGTATGGCATCACAGCAGTCTTATTTGGTCAGGTGGCAAATCGAACGATTGAAGATGTGACACAGATAAACGTCTCTTCCATGCTCCTGATCATATCCGGTAGCGTGTTGATGGTGCTGACTACGATTTTCGGCTTTCGAGCAATTGACAAGCTAAGCCGGGTAGCGGTGCCTCTTCTGGCGCTAATGCTTTTGGCCGCGCTCACACTTGTCTTTCAAGAGACGAGTTGGACTGAGCTCGCGCAACTTCGACCATTGTCCGGGCAGGGGTCGGTCTACGGCATCGGCCATGGCGCATCCCTGATCATTGGTGGCTTTATGGTTGGTGTGACCATCACTCCTGACATGTCCCGTTTTGCGCGCCGCGCCTCTGATGCTGTCACGGGCACACTCATGAGTTATGGCAGTATGTCGCAAGTTGTGCTTTTCCTGACCGGTGTTCCCGCGTTGGTGATGGGTGAGAAGGACTTGATTATGACCATGGCCATGCTGGGGCTGGGGCTGCCTGCGCTTGCGGTCATGTTGCTTGCCACCTGGACGACAAACGTCAACAACCTGTATTCAGCATCACTAAGCCTTGCGCAAGTTCTGCCACGACGCTGGCCTGACTGGTTGACCACTGTTTTTGCCGGCATTGCAGGAACTGTGTTGGCAATCATCATTGGCAGGGAGCATTTTGTCGATTTTCTGACTTTCCTCTCCATCGCAATCCCGCCGATTGCCGGGATCTATATCACTGATTTTTTTCTCCTGCGGCGCTTAACCATACATCCGTCTACGCAGGATAGCATCCCAAGCTGGAATCGGGCCGCCTTTATAGCCTGGCTGATGGCTGGTTGTTTCGGAGCCTACGAGGTCCTTAACAAGTCTTCAGTGACTGGCGTACAAGCGCTCGATACCGTGATTACCGCAGCAATACTCTTTTACCTGTTCAGTCGACTGACAAACGGTTCAAGATAAGTTAAGGAAGCTCTGGTCAAGCCCTTCCTTACAGTTGGTACTCCCAGGTTATTCGTGCCAGTGTCTTCCTGTCTTTTACGCCAAGTTTTGAAAAAATATTCTTCAAATGAAATTTCACTGTATTCTCCGAGCAATCACAGTATCGGGCGATTTCTTTATTTGAACAGCCTTCGTAAACATATTTTACAACCTCTTTTTCCCTGGGTGTAAGCAGGTCGGGGGGGTAGTTATCGCGAGCTTTGTTTTCCTGGCTGATTATATTTATCAGCTCTACAAGAAAAGACCGTTTAAGGCGGTTAATTGGAAACAACTGGTGGTTGGAAAGCGCCAGTTCCAGCATTTGCTGTTGGGCATTTCCGTATTCGAGAAATGGCCTTTTGAAACCCTCGAAAATCGCATGTGATACTGCTTCATTCAACTTGGTCAGCGCTTGTTTATGTTTTCCAAGTCGAAAATACGCCAACGCGATCAGGATGTATAATGAAATCAGGCTGCGTCTGCAGTTATTACGTCTGGCAGTTATTGACAAGTTGTTCATGATTTTGATCGCATCATACGCATTGCCACTTTCTATCAGGTAATAAGAGGTAGTTAAGCCGGCCTCTTCCCTGATTCGGTAATTCGCAAATTCCTTTCCTGTGGTATTTTGTATGAGCTTTTCAAATTGCAGACGCTTAATCATCCAGTTTGCCTTCAGCAATCTGCCTTTTTTAATCATAAGCCGGATATACTGATTTACGGCAAGGAGGCGAAGACGTTGAATATTGCGACGTTTACCGGTGTATGACGCCTTGAGCAATATCTTCCCTGCACCATTACTTTTTCCCGGGATACAAGCAATCTTTGCGGCGGTAAAATAAGCAGAAATATAGACATCAAACCAGGCTTCTGTTTGCTCTATCCTCGGAAAGGCATTTTCCAGGTATGCTTGTGCCTGTTTGATCTCATTTTTCTCATATAAACTTTCCGCCAAGTGTGCCGAAGCAATAGCGGCCATGTCGCTGTCAATCCCAAAATTATCAACGGCCAGTTGAAAACCTTCATGATAGAGTTGCTCTGCATCACGCAGCCGCCCTTGAGCTAAACAGATTTTACCCAAATGGAAATAAAGATAATTCTCACCGTAAATGGAACGCAACTCCTTACGATGAAAAATTGCTTCTTCACCAGCCTTATAGGCTTTCTCAAAGTTAACGCTGTCAAAATAGCCATAGCTGAGATAATTCAATAAACTGGCCCGCAGGAAATGTTCCTCTTTTGCAAGCCCTTCCAGGACAGTCTCGATCCTGGAGAGGTACTGTGGTGTCTGCGGCCTGTCTTCCAGCGCGCCCAGAAAAAAATCGATTGTTTTCGCTTCAACAGTAAAGGAAGAAGGTAGAGGTTTACCATCTAAAACAGTAAAGTTGAGTGTGTTCTCCTGAAATTCACTATATTTTTCCAGCGCCTCGGTTACATTGCCGGCTTTCGCTGTGAGCATAATGTATCCCAGGTAGGTACTTGGATAATGTTGAATCGTCTCCAGCGGCAAATGATCAAGCGTAGATACAAATGTTGCAATTCTGCCATCCAAAACGAAATGCCAGCCGCCACTTCGCTCAATAACTGATGCTATAAATTCCGGCGCGTTGCTGCTGATGGCATATTTTAAAGCTTCCGTGGCGTTGCCGGCTGCCAGATAGCATTCAGATGCGAGTTTATATAAGGTCTGCTTCTCAAAACTACCCTTCTTATGAAATCGGTCCTGAAGAAATTCCGCGAGCAAATAGTGGTATCGGTAACAAGCGCCTGTTTCATCCACGGGAATAATCAAGTCGTACTGAAACAGCTCTTCCAGCACGCGCCAGCCGTCTGTTAATTCGCAAACTGCATTAATGATTTCGTCATCGAACTGATTAATTATCGATGTCTTTACCATAACGTCCCGCAATCTTTCAGGCAGACGATTAAATATCTCCGTCATGATAAACAGGGTGAAATCTGTTGACTGATGAAGCAAACCGGCTAACTCGATTTCAGTATCTTTCTCCAGCCAGGTTCTGGTAAATTCAATAGCTGCCGCCCAACCTTCTGTTTTTTCATACAACAAACTGACGAATTCGTCGGTAATGTTGTTTTGTTTGGATAAGCTGAGAAAATAACGCGTTTCAGCTTGCGTTAGTGCAAGATCGAATGCCGTTAACTCAAAAAAGGACCCGGATATTTGTATACGGCCTTTTAAAGAGGTCGGAAACTCGCGGCTGGCAATGATGAAGCGGGTATTATCGAGCGTTAATTCAATTAATTTTCTGATGAGTTGTTGCGTGTTTCCCGCACAGATCAGGTGATAATCATCAAGAAAAATGTAAACCGGGGTTTTGAAACCTGTCATGCAATTCACGGTAAGGTTAAACGCGTCTTTTTCCTCAAAACCGTGAAAGCCATCCAACGCTGATTCCAGAATATCCCCTGGGATGAAATCTGTGGAATCAAGTGAAGCAATCAGGTATGCCAGAAGTTGCACCGGGTCATCGTCAGTATCATCCAGAGTAAGCCAGCTACAGGGTTTGAGTTGTGACTTTAACCACTCATGATATTGCGTGAGCAAAACGGTTTTGCCGAAACCCGCAGGCGCATGGATGGTGATCAAGTGAGTGTCCTTATGCTGTTTGAGCCTTGCTAACAGCCCCTCACGCTTAATCGATGAGCCCGCGTGCCGGAGAGGCCGCATCCTGTTCATGACCAGACGCCTGCTATAGGTTGTCATCTTCGCGTGCTGGTAAATCTGCTGTGTCCTGGTCAATGGATATCACCTGATCAGTCTGACCTACCCAATTATAACAATATACCTACCCGTTTGCATTTTTTCAGTCCACCAAAAAGTCTCAAAGCTACACTGATTATTCATTGACTAACAAGAATAATCTTTTAGTTTTCCAATAGGTTACACAGAAGAGCTTGATGATGAGAATTGGAGTTGATGTCGGAGGAACCAATACCGATGCCGTGCTGATGGAGGGGCATGTTTTAAAGACAAGCTGTAAAACACCTACCAGCCCGGATATCAGCGGCGGCATCATCGATGCCATCACAAGTGTATTGAGGTCCTCAGGAGCATCGTCGGAACAGATCAAGGCGGTGATGATCGGCACCACCCAGTTTACCAATGCCTTTATCGAGCGCCGGGGTTTATTGCCTGTCGGCGTAATACGTCTTGCCCTGCCGGCAGCTCGTGGCGCCCCGCCGATGACAGATTGGCCGCCAGATATCGTCGATATCATAGGCAAACACAGTTATATGGTGAAGGGCGGCTACGAATTTGATGGCAGGGAAATATCCCCCTTGGATGAGAAAGCTGTGGCACGGGCCGCCAAGGAACTCAGGCAACGCGGGATACGGGCGGTTGCCGTCAGCGGCGTATTTTCCTCGATCAAAGCGGACATGGAAGAGCGGGCCGCGGAGATTGTCCAAGAGGAGATAGCTGATGCATTAATCACACTGTCCTCGCGCATTGGCCGGATTGGCTTATTGGAGCGGGAAAACGCCGCAATCATGAATGCCGCTTTGAGAGACCTGTCGACGCGAGTCGTTTCCTCCTTCAAGGAAGCACTATCCAGATTACAAGTCAACGCACCGTTATATATAAGTCAGAACGACGGCACCTTGATGAATGCCGAATTTGTTGAAAAATATCCGATACTGACCTTTGCTTCAGGTCCCACCAACAGCATGCGCGGCGCGGCCAGTCTATCCGGTGTACATGACGCCTTGGTGGCCGATATTGGAGGGACAACCACAGATATCGGTATGTTGGTGAAAGGTTTCCCGCGAGAATCTACCCTGGAGGTGGATATAGGAGGGATACGCACCAATTTCCGTATGCCCGATATCGTTTCAATCGGTTTAGGCGGCGGGAGCCTGGTTTCAAGAAGCAACCCCTGCCAGATTGGCCCCCGTTCAGTGGGGAACCGCCTCACTCAGGCCGCGCTGGTATTTGGTGGCGATACGCTTACTGTGACTGACGTTGCAGTGGCTGCCGGGTCTATTGCTATTGGACAACAAAAAAAGGTTGCTCATTTACCGCATCGTTTGGTCGACTCAGCCATCGCTCGACTTCATTCCATGCTTGCAGAAGGCATTGACCGTATCAAAGTCAACGCTGAGCCGCTGCCACTGATATTGGTAGGCGGTGGCGCAACATTGCTCAACTGGCACATTAATGGAACGTCCGAGGGAATCGTTCCTGAACAGGCTGGTGTCGCGAATGCCATTGGCGCTTCAATCGCCCAGGTTGGGGGAGAAATTGAGAAGATTTATTCATACCAAAAGCTGGGGCGCGAGGAGGCGCTTGACGATGCAAAACGTCAGGCCGTCAAAACAGCCGTAGAAGCCGGCGCCAGGGAGGACACCGTTGAGATAATCGATTTTGAGGAAGTGCCCTTGGCTTATGTGCCCGGCAATACGGTGCGTTTGAGAGCCAAGGCAGCAGGAGAGTTGGCGCTGTGACCGCTTTACCGGTGAAAAACCCCAAGCCCGCGCACATTACCTCAGAAGACTTGAGGGACCTGGCCCGAGGCGCGGCTTTTTTAGGCACTGGCGGCGGTGGCGACCCCTATCTCGGCAGGTTGATGGCCGAGAATGCCGTGCGGGATTTCGGTATGCCGGAAATCATCAGCGTGAATGGGCTTAGCGATGATGCCGTGGTGCTTACCGCGGCTATGGTAGGCGCGCCGACCGTGATGATCGAAAAGTGTGCGTCCGGTGAAGATCTCGAGCTTGCCGTCAAGCGTCTTGGCGAAATTACCGGCAGGCAACCAGACGTGATCAGCTCCGCAGAGATTGGCGGCGCAAATTCACTGCTGCCGGTCATTGCCGCGGCGCGCCTGGGGTTGCCCCTGTTGGATTGCGATGGCATGGGGCGCGCGTTTCCGGAAATACAAATGGTGACCTTCAATATTTACGGTGTCTCGCCAACCCCCGCAGTGGTGGTAAACGAACACCTGGAAACCGTTGTGGTAGAGACCGCAGATCCCAAGCGCGCAGAGGACATCATCAGGGCAGTGGCCATCCAGATGGGATTAAGCGTGATGTTCAGCGCCTACTCGATGACCGGACGCGAGGCCAAGACTACCGGTGTCCATGGGACTTTGAGCATCGCGCTTGACATCGGCAGGACCATCCGCGCCGGTCGAAAACAGGGTGAACCGATCCGGGCCTTATTAGAGTATCTCCGTTCGACGGACTATTACAAGCATTGTAAGGTCCTGAGCGATGGAAAAATAGCGGATTTAAGCCGGAAGACCGACAAGGGATGGTCCATAGGCCATTGTGTGGTAAGCAGTCTTGCCGACCCGGATAACTGCCTGGATATCACCTTCAGGAATGAATTTTTGGTAGCCCGACAAAACGGCCGGGTAGTCACTATTGTTCCCGACATGGTATGCGTCGTGGACAGCGAAACGGCCGAACCCATCACCGTCGAGCGGTTGAGATACGGCCAACGGGTCAAGGTTATCGGCATCAGCTGCGCGCCGCTTCTGCGCACGCCGGAAGCGCTGTCTGTTGTTGGCCCGAATGAATTTGGCATCGAAGAGCCGTTCCAACCGATCGAAGAAATTCATGATGACGTTTAGCTTAAGTAACAGTAGCGGGGGATAAGACTATGAAAATCACACGTCTCTCAATGATAAGCATTGCCGCAATAATAGTGGCTGGCGCCAATATAACCACTGCTTTTGCACAGGAGTTGATAGAAGAAATCGTAGTGACTGCCCGTCACAGGCAAGAGAGCTTGCAGGAAACGCCGATTGCAATCACTGCCTTTGACAGCGCAAAAATCGAAGCCGCGGGCATCACAGATGTTCATGACTTTATTAATTTGACTCCCAACTTCCTGGCGCGTGAAACGTTCAGAGCGGGGGTGACGTTCCTGACCATTCGCGGTATTACCACGGGTCAACAAGGCTTTGCGCCTATCAGTTATATTGTGGATGGGGTGAAAGCCAGTTCCCTGGACGCGGTCAACCAGGGCGTGTTGTTTGACCTGGAACGCATCGAAGTGCTGAAGGGCCCGCAAAGTGCCTTATATGGCGCAGGCGCCATAGCCGGGGCGGTCAACGTCATCACCAAAAAACCGACCGATGAATTTGAAGGCCAGGTAAGACTGGGTTATGCGGAAGGTGATGATTATACCTTCAAAGGCTCAATTTCAGGCCCCATCATAGAAGATACCTTGCGCTTCAGACTGTCGGGCTATTACCGCAATACCGATGGCCTGATAAACACGACTACAGGAGATGACCTGGATTTCGAGGAGCAGGGCGCGCTCAGGGGCCGGTTGCTTTTCACACCCAATGACACAGTGAATCTTGAACTGCGAGTAGCCTATTCAGAGATGAATGCAGGGGCCGCAAGACAGGAAGTCTTCAATGACATCAGCTTGTTGAATACCTTCAACAGCCAGACCCAGGCACGGCGCGGCATCCTCGGCAAGGAGAACCGTGACACTCTTGATTTTTCCGCAAAGATTGATATTGAACTGCCTTTTGCAACGCTGACCTCCATCACCGGCTATCATGATATGGACCAGGACCTGTATGGAAGCGCTTCCTGGATAAGACCCCCCGCGCTGGGAGAGCCGCCCATCATCAGTTTGTTTGGTCCAATCCTGGGCGAAAATGCAGTAGAACCTACCACGGGATTTGGTCCGGCCGGGCCCACCGGCGATATCGTAGATAATTTTCAAGACCTGGTAGATGATTTCGAGATATTTACCCAGGACGTTCGCTTAACGTCCCATTCGGAAGGCAGGATCAGGTGGGTGGCCGGTTTTGAATATATCGATCGTGAAATCATCAATGGTTTGGCAGTAGGCACGCTTAACCCGCAGAATACGTCCCTGCCTTTTATAGACAGGTTTGATGAGCGCAATGATGAAATATGGGGGGTGTATGTACACGTGAGCTTCGATGTGACAGAAGACCTCGAACTCACCCTCTCTGGGCGTTATGATGAAGATGACTACAGCACGCGCCTGTTTAACCCGGAAACCGGCGCGACGCTCAGCTTACTGGATGAGAACGGGATGCCGGTAGACAAACTCGCCGCCACGGACTCGAAATTTCAACCCAAAGTCACCTTATCGTATGATTTTACCGAGAATTTACATGCCTATCTCACTTACTCCGAGGGGTATCGATTTGGCTTCTTCAACACAGGCAATTTAACCAACCCAGAAGAGACCAAAAATTACGAGTTTGGCCTGAAAAGCGCCCTGTTTGACGGCAAGGCCGTCTTCAATGCGGCCGTGTTTTATATTGATTACTCGAACCAGCAAATTACAACTATCAGTTCACGTCCGCCTTTCCGCTTGACCAATAACATCCCTGAATCGGAAATTTTAGGTTTTGAGATAGAAACAACGTTTCATGTAACCGAAGAACTGGCGCTGAGCGCCGGTGTTGGTTATCTCGACACCGAGATCAGCGAGTTAGACAGGCGGCTGGATGCCGTGCCGGAAGTAACGGCTAACGTTGCGCTGGATTACGTTCAGCCGATCGGTAATGGAGCGGAAGTGTTCGGAAGATTTGGCTGGCGCCACCAGGACGGGTTCATTCTGAAAAGCGGCCAGTTTGAAGTCCATGCGGTGGATTTCCTTGATATCCGTCTGGGCATGAGGAAAGACAACTGGTTTATAACAGGATTTGCAAAAAATATGCTCGATGAGCAATTCGCTACGGATGCAACCTTTTTCGGCGTGTATTACGTCCGTTCGTACAGCCCTCCCAGCTCGCTGGGCGTTGAAGTGGGGTATCGATTCTAACCCAGGCACAGCGTCTATCCGTCACGTTCA
>JAAXHV010000258.1 GCA_012270695.1 Gammaproteobacteria bacterium
GTGTTGCGTACATAAGCCGGGCCAAGCTGTTCCCAGTCATCGCCGGAGGCCAGGTCCACCGGCACGAAGGTGTCCATGATCAGCGTATGTTTTCCCGCTGGCGCCCGGCTGGGATCCAGGGTGGTCCAGGCGGCAGTCCATAAAAACGGATCGGATGGGGCCTGCCCCATGGCCATCTCTTTGTATTGTTTATCGATATCCGCCACCGTGCCGAACATACGCTGGAAAGCCGTCTTGTCCATGTCCGTCCCGTTCCTGAATTTCGGCGCTTCGTTCAATGCATAATGCACGCGGGCGATGGTCACGTCACCAAAACGGAAATTGCGTACCAAGTCAAGAAAATCTTGCGCGAGCACGCCTTTATCGAAACCATGCAGGTAGGTCTGGTAGGGGTCCAGTTCCGAGACAACTGCCTGTCCTGCGCTGATCTCGGCACCGTCGTCCAGGCGAAAACCGATACATTCGTCTTGTTCGACAATAAACTTCCTCACGGTCGCGCCGGTCAGCACGGCACCGCCGTTGGCTTCGATATAACGCTGCATGGCCACCGACAACATGCCGCTGCCGCCTTCCGGAATGGCCTGCCCGTAATAGTGGATGCTGGGAATCATGACGTAGAATCCGGCGGCTGTACCCAGTTGGTCCGGAAGGGTTTGCGGCGCCATTGCCCAACCCAGGATAAAGGCGCGCACGTGGTCGTTCTTAAAATTCTCCACGGTGAACTGGCGGGAACTCAACTGGTAATCACGCAAACGTTTTAAGCCTTCGGGACTGTTTTCCATGGCCTGGTACAGGTAACTGGGCGGTGCCGGGGGAGAGAACATGCCCTTGATCACACCCTCCCGGATCTCACCGAACTCCTCATAGATCTCCCGGTAGCGCCTGGCGTCCCGGCGGGAGTATTCGGCTATGGTGTCACAGGTCTTGTCCACGTCTTTATAAACGATAATCCCCTGCCCTTCGTACTTGTTCGGGTGACCGGTAATATGATCCTCCGACCAGATATATTTCAGGCCGTGGCGTTCAAATTCAGGTTGCAGGGTCTTGAAATCGGGATTCAGGTGGATCCAGACGTGGGAAGAACCAAACATATCGTGCTTAAAACCGGGCAGAGTGACTTCCCGGGTAATCACTCCACCGCCCACCCAGTCGTTGCGCTCGGCAACCAGGACCTTCAGGCCGTTTTTGACCAGGAGCGCAGCGCAAATCAATGCGTTATGGCCACCGCCGGCAATGATGACATCGTAATCTGACATTAACCGGGATTTCTCACCAAGCCAAGCCGCTTGTTGCTGTGGGATACATGTTTCTTGTCGAAATGTGGGTTATGGGCTGTGTCTGCGCTGCCGGGCAATCTCAAAGTCCTGCCTGAGCAGTTGAACCGGCATATATATCATTATAACCGGACAATCAGCTTTTTGTGTTTCACAGGGTCGGATAAAGTGAATCATGGCTGTGCACCATGACCCATTTCTCATCACGCCATTCAAA
>JAAXHV010000259.1 GCA_012270695.1 Gammaproteobacteria bacterium
CACCGGGGATATCGATGAACAGCTCCTTGGCCGCCAGGACGTGGGGCAGGTCGAAAATCTCGTCGGTGAAACCCGTTAACGCGCCCTCTGCCAGGGCAATGAGTTTCACCGGCATGTTGATATTCACCATGGAGACCGCCGCGTGGATCGTCTCTTCGATATTTTCCAGGTTATGGCGGATATGTTTGCGATCGGCTATCCCGGTAATAGTCGTGGACAGGCCGATCGCCATGTAGGGTGCGATGGGCTTGTTCTGTTGTTCAGTCGTCATTTTCCGGCTTATCCATAGTTTATCACTGCATTGATGTAATCAGCATAGATGGGTTTCGTCAACATACAGTTTTCCAGTCACTGCCTGGCATGATGCGCTGCATAAACCCGTCAAACAGGGGCACCGTGAACGCAGTATCACCGTGGCTTGGGCTCCAGATCATGCCCTTTGCAATCAGTTGGCTGCGAACAGGGGCTAGAGACGTGACCCCGCGCTCCAGCACATCGGCGATTAACCCTGAACGGTGGGGACCTGGTCCCAGTTCCGCCATGGCACGCAGGTAACGCTTTTCAGATAAAGTCAATCGATCAAAGCGTACGCGGAAGAAACCTTCATCCAATGCCGCGATGACGCTTTGTGAACCCGTCTTCACGTCTTTCAGCGTGATCGGCGATGACTCGGCGGTATCCCATGCCTGTTTGCCCCATTCCTGTAGAAAATACGGGTAGCCCTGTGTCTTTGAGACGATGTAATCCAGCGCATCGGCGTCTATGCTCTCACCTTCAGATTCAGCAGGGCCGGTAATAGCAAGACACGCGGCATCCGGGGCTAACGGACCTACTTCAGGAAAATCGAACAGCCGCTCGGCATAAGACTTGGCTCTGCCCATGCGACCGCGTAATTGTGGCAGCCCTGCGCCGGCGAGAACCACGGGCAAACGGCGCTGAGCCGAACGGTGCAGCGCCATAATCAAGGCAGCCAGTTCGTCTTCGCCGACGTATTGCAGCTCATCGATAAATAGCGCCAGGCCTGTCCCGGCGCTCCCTGCTGCCTGACCGGATACTTCCAGTAGTGCCTGTAAATCCAATTCCAGGTCGCCGTTGTCCGCAAGTCCCGGTTCCGAGTCGAAGTCCAACCCCACCTCAATGTCGTTATATTTCAACTTCAATGCAGTGACGAAACCGGTCAGTCCACGCAGGGCCTTGTGAGCCAGCTCCTTTGCCTGTTCAACGCGGGAGAGGCGCAGTAATGCCCAGCGTAGCTGCGGGGCCAGAATGGCGGGGAGAGAGCGTCCTTCAGGCGCCTCTATACGCAGAGTGTGAATAGCCGCTGCTTCTGCATCGTCACACATCCTGTCGAGCAATACGGTCTTTCCGACACCGCGTAACCCCACCATCAATACACTCTTGGTTGGTCGACCAAGACGCACGCGTTCCAGGACGATACGCATACGCTCGAGCAATTTATCACGGCCGGTCAATTGCGGCGGCGGAGTGCCGGCGCCCGGCGTATAGGGATTTCTGATTGGATCCATGACAGAATTATAACTAATTTAGGAAGTTTATGAAAATAACATAAACTCGCTAAATTTGATCAAATCAACTCCGTCAAATTCCTCCAATTGGCCGTCTGACAACAGTTGAGTTGTTAGAGCTTGATGTGCCGGTAACAGGGTTTACTGCCAGGTGTAACGGACCGAGCCGCCGAACCAGCGGGGTTTGCCGTAGTGCAACTGGTTGAAACCGCCCGGACCGGTAAAATCGAAGGTATAGGTCAGGTATTCCTCATCGCCAATATTGTTGACAAAGGCCGAGACCGTCACCGCGTCATTGGCGGACGTCCATTTAAGCCTCAGGTTCCCGACGATATAGTCATCTCCCAGGGAGATATCGTAGTTCTGTATATCGTAGTAGGTTTCATCCTGGTAATAAAAACTGGCTATTACTGCCATGGAACCGTTCCACGTCGGCCACTCGTAACGGGCCATGCCGTTTGCCGTAAAGTCCGGGGCCGACACCATGGTCCTGTCGACCGGAGTACGGGTGTCCGTAGCCTGAATATCCTTCGCGGTGGCGTCCAGGAAAGAGGCGCCCAGGATGAAATCCCAGCCCTCGGCAGGGCTGGCCTGCAACTCGATTTCGCCTCCGTAAACTTCCGCATCGGAATTGAAAATGATCGCGTTGAGGGTAACAAAGCGGAAGGTCTGGAAATCCTCATAATCATAATAAAAGGC
>JAAXHV010000260.1 GCA_012270695.1 Gammaproteobacteria bacterium
GCCGGAAGACCAGGCTTCACAGTGGCTGGTATCGGGAAGCACATGCCACTGCTTGTTATCATCCGGTTTCAACCGGGTGAAGGCGAATGTGAATTCTCCCAGTGAAAAATATTCGTCACCGCCGCCCCGGGGATCATCCATCTTCCTGTTGATGTTCGCGACCAGGTCTATCCGGTGGTCCGGCTCCCAGTCGGCTCCTGTCCGGAAAGCCATGCTGCTGTCATCGAAGGGAGGGTAGGGCTCAAGTCCTTCTCCCAGCGAATAATCACAAGCATCCGTCTTGTGGACGTGGTTCGCAAAGATTTCATAAGTGACGCCAAAGTGGGCATAGGAACCGGGCCTGCGGCACTTGCTTCCCGGTGCAAGCGCAGCACAATCGCTGTCGATTGAACAGGCACTGGTCCCGTCTGCGTCACAATGCCCCAAGGTATATTGGCGCCGGCTGCAATGGGCATTGATGTCCCAGTTGTTGGGACCGCCCACCAGGAGTTGGTAATCAATAATGGGATCGAGGCCGTGCCATAACCTGGACAGGAAGGTCGCATTGCTGCCCATGCTGCAACCGGCCGTCGCAAACGCCCCGTTACCTGCCAGGTTTTCATGCGCCCAGGCAATGACCGCGGCAACGCGCTTGTTCAACTCATACACGTTTGTGGCTTCATCACCGGTGCGCGAGTACCAGCCCCAGTTAATGCGGCCGCGGAAAGGCGGGTCGAAATCCGGTGCGGTAAAGCCTTTTTCCCAGCGCACNNGTGAACGCCAGGTGGCCGGCCATAGCATCAACCACGTAGGCGAGCGCCAGTTTGGGCTCGTCCGGGTTGCGTCCCTGCGTCAACAACTCCATGCCGTCATCTTTATATGCAGGAACCAGGCATTCACGCCAATCAAGGCAAGCCAGTTTGCAACCGTAGTTCACGTGGTAATCGCCGTCCTCATCAGGCGCCGATTTTACCAGGTTGAATGCGGAGGAGGGTAGCGCGGGATCCGGCGTTTCACAGATCTGTACCTGTGACGCATATGTTGCGGCAACATTTACCGGTCCGGTTGCCGCAGTGGCCTTGTCCGGCAGGTCGCCGGCAAGCAGCTTGTCAGCGAGGCAGATCTGCAAAATCAGGATAGCTGCCAGGGAAATAAGATAATGGTTCGTTTTCATATTTATATCGTCTGGTTGGTAAGAATCAAACGTTTTGCGTCAGACAGGCGCGCGAGCTGCATCATCAGCCGATAGATATATGAAGTATCGAGCAGTATGCGCACAGGTCGGGCGCAACCTACTCGATACACAGTACCTTGCGGCTGAATGCCGGAT
>JAAXHV010000261.1 GCA_012270695.1 Gammaproteobacteria bacterium
GATTGCAGCACCGACAGCCGCACGGTGAACGGCACCAAACCATGCCCGAAAACTTGCACAGCAACTGCCTGGGCGCCGGCCACCAGCACGGTGTGCGCCGGGGAAAGCCTGACTCAAACCCGAACCCTGGCTGATTGCAGCACTGAGAGCCGCACGGTAAGCGGAACACGAACTTGTGCTCCAAGTTGTAGTTACAGATGTGCGATGCAAACTACAGGCGGAATCAGGGGCACATTATGGATCATGTATAGAAAGTGTTCCGGCGACACTTACAGTTTTCCCGTCGGGACCTATGCGAGAGCAGAAGATTGCTATGCCAACCTGCCCTGATCCGAAAGGACAGACACGACTGTTTTTGCTATTGAATAGGAGGTTCCTTACCTTAAATGAATCATTCCCGCCACGCGGGGTGATCGTGTCCTGTGTGGACATGACAACAGCAACCGACCCGAGGGCTGAAATACGCCCTTGGGCGTATTCCCCTTGTGGTCCAACCACAGGAGAAATGTGATGAAGGTAAAACTGAAATACCTGGTGATTGTTTTTTTGCTCTTTATTGTGGGCAGTCACGCCGTAGCCAGCCCTTTTCTGGCTGAGGCAAGAGACGTGATGCTCAAATGCGCCTTGTCGGAGGTAAAGCCGCAAATCATTTATCGCGCTTACGATAAAACCGGCAATACCACCCGAAGAAGCCGCAAAGTCAATAAGGACGAAAGCCTTGAAGACGCGTTGGTGCGAAGCAACCTGGGTTGCATCGTCAAAACGATCGATTCAATGCTGACCTACAAAAAACTTGTCCGGTGACTTCATTCGGTCTGCTGACCGAAAAGCCGATCTTCGGATCGGCTTTTCCTTATTGGCGGAAACTACGTCCGTTGGATGATATTGGCACAGAATTCGCGGATACGGTTTCGGTCCGGAGTTGGAATTTTGCATGAATCGAATATCAACTCATCGATGCTCCGTATGAACACGATAGTTTCTGCCGGGCCTGGACGAACTTCAAAAGCTTCCTGCGCGATCAGCTTCAGTTCCTCCCGCACGGCTGTCGGGATGGATGGAACAGGAATCCTGGCGACGTAACCGGCAGTGATCATATTTGAGCGCAGCAGGACGCCACGAACAAGAAAGTTGCAGAGAGAACTGTTCAGGAAACCCAGCAGCCACCATCTGTCTTTCTCAGAAGGGAAAATGTTGGCATTCACGCCAAAAGCCGAGTTGCCGGGGAGAATCGCGGCCCCGAATGCCACTCCCATTGACGAACACGTGATGCCTGCCATACCGATATATGGTCTGTTCCGGATTATGAAATTCTTATTGTTTCCCGCAACCTCACGGTAGTCATCGCGCAAGTAGGCATCCGGGTACGCAAAAAACCGGCGGTTCCCGGGATTCTTGTAAAACGGCACGGTAAAGCCCTTCCTCCGCGTGGCAGACAGGTGCGCTCTGTCATTCCCGGTAGAAATCCCGGTCTTACATGCAAACAGCTCGCCCAGACGCGGCGCAGCAAATATTGCACGCACCGCCTGCGGGACCTGCACTACAAATTCGCCGCGATCTTGGGGAGAGGAAAGAAACACGTCTTCCGGCGCATACGTCTGAAACGCATTTGCCCTCAGACTGCGTTCAAACTGCCCGGAAGTTTCCGGACGGTCCGCTACCTCAATCCTGTCCGTCCCCTGGGGACCTTTCTGTAAAATCAGGATGGAGGTTCGCACGTCTGCTCCTTGTCCCCTGAATAAATCTGCCGGACATAGTATCAGCGAGTGAATCCGGCACTCCGCGCGTATGAACCTGCGCAGGTCTTCGTATCCCCTGGCGGTCAAGAAGGAATCAAACGTGAGCAACCCGATCAGGCATCCGTGTTTTGCGATGCGGATAATTGCATGG
The DNA here is from genome assembly GCA_012270695.1 of Gammaproteobacteria bacterium. GTDB lineage: Bacteria > Pseudomonadota > Gammaproteobacteria > Eutrophobiales > Eutrophobiaceae > JAAXHV01. The sequence goes on from JAAXHV010000261.1 coordinate 1,891, forward strand.
ACAAATAAAGAGTAAAGATTGAGGGCCGCGCTCCTGCCAAAACACAAGGCGAACCTTTGCTTGTGTTTGCGAAGATATTCATGCTCGTGACAATTATAAGGCGGGTTGGCCACGATGATGTCGGCGTCTGGCAGGCTGTCTGAAGGTGATGCCCCAGCCAGCACGTTGACCGCCGAGAGCAGGAAGTCACGCC